>CAYMKG010000192.1:0-1502 GCA_964391145.1 uncultured Planctomycetales bacterium | reverse complement strand
AGAAATGAAGGTATAATAAGAAGCATGAATAAAAGAATCGGATTTGATAACGAGAAATATCTTAATGACCAGGGCGCAGCTATTCTGGAGAGAGTAAATAAATTCGATGGTAAACTCTACCTCGAATTTGGCGGAAAACTGCTTTATGATTATCACGCTGCCAGAGTGCTTCCCGGATATGACCCCAATGTTAAGATAAGGCTGCTGCAGCAGCTAAAAAATAAGCTTGATATTCTACTGTGCATTTACGCAGGCGATATTGAAAAGGGGAGGATGCGGGGCGATTTCGGCATTACTTATGATGTTGATGCCTTAAAGCTCATTGATGATTTGAGGCAGCATAGGCTGGAGATTTTGGCTGTAGTGATAACCCGCTTTGATAACCAGCCTCAAGCGGTGAAGTTTAAGAACAGGTTAGAAAATCGCGGTATCAGAGTTTATACTCATTCGGCTACCAAGGGATATCCCACAGATGTGGATTTGATTGTGAGTGAAGAAGGTTATGGCCAGAATACATACATTGAAACCAGGAATCCTCTTGTAGTGGTGACAGGGCCTGGTCCAGGCAGCGGAAAGCTGGCTACCTGTCTTTCTCAGCTCTATCATGACTATAAGAGAGGTGTAAAATCAGGGTACGCCAAATTTGAAACCTTTCCTATATGGAATCTGCCAGTTCAGCACCCGGTGAATGTCGCTTACGAAGCCGCTACTGCGGATTTAGGAGATTTTAACCTCATTGACCCCTTCCACTTAAATGCTTACGGCCAGAGTGCAGTCAATTACAATCGCGACGTGGAAATCTTTCCTGTATTAAAAAGAATATTGGAGAAAATTACCGGCTCGGAATTGGTTTATCAATCTCCCACGGATATGGGAGTTAACCGGGCGGGTTTTGCCATTATAGATGAGGAGGCAACAAAAGAGGCGGCAAAGCAGGAGATAATAAGAAGGTATTTTAGATATAACTACGAGAGCGTGCTTGGAGTGGAGAGAAAAGAGGTTGTCGATAAGGTCAGACTTTTAATGGAGGAGATGGATTTAAAACAGGAGGATAGAAGGGTAGTCCCGCCGGCCAGGCAGGTGGCAGAGGATGCGCAGAAAAAAAAGAAGCACCCTGAAGGGATAGGCTGCGCAGCAGCCATAGAGTTAAAAGATGGCAACATCGTAACCGGCAAAAACTCTTCTTTGATGCACGCTACATCTTCGCTTATCTTAAATGCAATAAAGGAACTGGCTGAAATTCCCGATAAAATTCATCTGTTATCGCCTAAGGTAATAGAGCAAATCGGAAATCTCAAGAAGGATATTCTGGGTCAGAAGTCTGAAAGTTTGGATTTGGAGGAGATATTAATTGCTTTAAGCATGAGCGCTGCCACAAATCCTACAGCAGAGCTGGCAATGAAGAAATTAAAGGAGCTAGAAGGTTGCGAAGCGCACATCACCCATATTCCTACCCCCGGCGATGAGGCAGGTTTAAGGAGACTGCGCGTTAATCTTACCAC
>CAYMKG010000191.1:0-1516 GCA_964391145.1 uncultured Planctomycetales bacterium | reverse complement strand
ATCGAACCCGCGTCCTTAGACAATCAGATAAAAGTCGCTACATGCTTAGTCTGTCTTTTGAACTTTGTCCCGAAAAACTCCGGCAGACAGGATTTTCTCAGGACGCAGCCTTTTTCAATCTCATCCTGCGCTCCAAGACAAGAACGCAGGACCAGCCTGTAACCGCTCTAACTTAACCTCCAGGCAGGCTAAGCGAGGCCCAATCCTTAATTAAGGATTGGGGCTTGGACGCCAGCAAAAGCCACTGGTGCCATTGGTGCCATTTCCAGCATTACTGGCATTGATGGCCTTAGCTCTACTATGTTGTAGTTGGCGTTTGTGTTTTGCAAGGTGTTTTTCGAGGCCTCCTTGCAACCTCGGCATGCTACTTTTATCCAATTTGCCCAAGTCGAGCCCATTCACCCCCAATTTTTCCTCGCTTCACTCCTTCTTCTACTTCTTATTGCTCGCCTTATCTCCAGCTCTTCTTCGCGACGCTTGATGTCCCTGCGCTTATCGTAGAGCTTTCTGCCTTTACAAAGAGCGAGTTCTATCTTTACATATCCGCGTTCGTTAAGATAAAGCCGCAGGGGAACCAAGGTAAATCCCCGCTGCAGGACCGACTCTGCTATCTTTCTGATTTGACTCTTATGTAGAAGCAAGCGGCGCACCCGGAGCGGCTCCACATTTAAGTAGCTGGCTTGCGCGTAAGGGCTGATGTGCATATTATACAGCAAAACCTGACCGTTTTCAACCCGGGCAAAGCTATCATTTAGATTCGCCCGTGCTGCCCTGATTGATTTAATTTCGCTGCCTCTAAGCTCAATTCCGGCTTCCCAGGTCTTAAGAATATTAAAATCCCGGTGCGCCTTGCGATTCCTGATTTCTAAACTAGCCATACCAGACCAAACTCAAAAATAAAGGTATAGTAACTAAACTAACCAGATGAGTAATTAATATCCCTTGACTAATTAGCAAGTCCTCTCTGTTATAGCGTGCAATAATTAATGAAATTGAAGTAGCTGAAGGCATAGCCAACTGCATCATAAGCAGCAACCCGAACAGATAGGGCAAAGATAATGCCCGGATAAACAATAACCCCAGCAAAGGCAATATGAAGAGCTTAGCCAGAATCAGCAAAGAAATCGGTTTGAATTCAATCCGGTTAATTCGAATTAACCCCAGGTTACCTCCCACTACAAACATTGCCAGGGGCAAAGTAGAATCGCCCACCATTCGCAATGGCCTCAATATAAGCTCGGGAATAAATTTATTTACTCCTAAGCCAGCCAACGCCATAGTAAATAGCGTCGCCAAAACCGGAGGGCTAAAAAGGCTGCCTAACTCAAATCTTTTGTTCCGATGATAGGATAGAAAATAAACCCCGAGAGACCACATTACCAGATTGAAGCCCAACAGGAACAGAAATATATAAATAAACATCAAATTTGAATTTTGCGGACTAAATAAAGCGGCAACCAGAGCAAGAGGAATCCACCCCGAATTCTGAAAAGCAACCAGGCTTAGAAACTGCCTC
>CAYMKG010000190.1:0-1522 GCA_964391145.1 uncultured Planctomycetales bacterium | reverse complement strand
GGTGTGTCACCTAAAAAAAGAAAATTATTTTTTCTTTCCTCAGCGGTTGCGATAATTCTCTTTGCTGCGTCTCTAACTCCCTTTTTAAGAAGTTCCCTTATAGATAGCTTGCGTTGGCCTCTTTCAATCTTTTCCCAAATCAGCAGAGAAATTCAAGGGATTACGCTATATCATTGGAATTTAATCGAAAATAGGCGCTTGAAAAAGGAAATCGCTTTACTGCGACGCCAGCGTTTTGAGGCGGAAGAATTGTATCTGGAAAACATACGGCTAAGGAAACTCCTTGATTTCAAAGAAAAGTCAGTTTATCCTCTGACAGCCGCCAGCGTAATCGGATATGAGCCTTCCAATTTATCTTCTGTAATTATTATCGATAAGGGCAGGCGCCATGGAATTGCTCAAGGTTACGCAGTAATTACCAATGACGGCCTGGTAGGAAGGATAGTTGAATTAGGCGACACAACAAGCAAGGTGCTGCTTATTAACGATATTAACTCCGGCGTTGCCGCTCTTGTGCAACGCAGCCGCCAGAAGGGTCTGGTTTCGGGCACGCTGGGCGGGGAGTTGATTTTGCGGTATTTACCTCCGGATGCCGACGTGAAAATTTCCGATTTAGTGATAACCTGCGGCCTATCCGATTTATATCCCAAGGGGATTCTTATCGGTGAGGTAGCGGAGATCAGGGAAGAAGATGGCCAGCCGGAGATGTTTGCGGTTGTCCGCCCGAGTGCAAAGTTAACTAAGCTGGAAGAGGTTCTGGTTGTACTTGCCCCGTTAGAAACACCAGGATATTTAGGAAAATAAAACGGCGTTTCTAACGGGGCTTGAGGAATGAGAAAAATACTGTTAACTCTTAATAAACTGCGCCGACAGCGGCTTTTTTCAAAGCTATATAGACTACGCTGGGAACTTCAAAAATACCGCAGGCAGGCACGAGCGCTTTTGGTATTGTTCGTTATCCTTCTGCTGGATACTACCCTGTTTAACTATTTACGCATTTTTAACGCGAGGCCCGATATTATTCTGGCGACATTGATTTTTTTTTCGTTCTTCTTTGCTTTAAAATGGTTAGTTGGTTTTGCTTTTTTGGGCGGCATTTTTCGCGACTCTATCAGTATATTACCTTTCGGATTCAATACAATTATCTGCATCTTTTTGGTGATTTTAGCTAAACGGATATCTCAGAAGTTTACAGTGGAAAATATCCTCATTCGCAGCGCTATGCTTTTTTTTATTATTTTGTTAAACAATCTGATAATTCAATTAATACTCCTTACTCTGGGTGGCACAGTAGTTACGAATGCTTTTTTGAGGATAGCGGTTCTGCAATCTATAGTTACTTTGCTTTCGGCATTACCGATGTATAGGATTTTTGGACATCTACTTTCGGGAGAGCCCGCCCGGTTATCCCCGCGTTGAACCCCGTTAGAAAGTTTGGAATCGAACAGTGCCTTCTTTCTAACGGGGTGAAAATATAATGCTCAGGATACGTTTATTGCACCGGCTAATAGTGGCAGGTTTC
>CAYMKG010000189.1:0-1581 GCA_964391145.1 uncultured Planctomycetales bacterium | reverse complement strand
ATTAAATCTTTAATCTCTGCCTCGGGATTATCAATAAGATACATCGCTGCATCCAGAACCTCCCCGAGATTATGCGGAGGCATATTAGTAGCCATACCCACAGCAATGCCTGAAGAACCATTAACCAAAAGATTGGGGAATCTGCCGGGCAAAAACCAGGGCTCGCGCCGGGAATTGTCAAAATTAGGCGTAAAACTGACTGTTTCCTTTTCAATGTCCACAAGTATCTCTTCAGCAATAGTGCTCAGGCGGGCTTCAGTGTAGCGATACGCTGCAGCCGGATCTCCGTCGATAGATCCGAAGTTGCCTTGACTGTCGATTAAGAGATAGCGCATATTCCAATCCTGTGCCAGACGAACCAAAGCATCATAGACGGCGAGGTCTCCGTGAGGATGGTAACGACCAATCACATTGCCAACAACCGTAGCGCTCTTGCGGAAAGGTCGATTATGTAACAAATTGTCTTCGTACATTGCATAAAGAATCCGCCGGTGCACCGGCTTTAAGCCGTCCCTGATATCAGGAAGGGCGCGGCCGACAATTACGCTCATTGCGTAATTGAGGTAGGAATCCTTTACCTCCTCTTCAATATCCCTGGGAATTATTTTTTCGTTTTGGGTATACATTTCCTTTATATATCCAGATTCTTAACCTGGTGGGCAAAGTTTTCAATAAACTCCCGGCGCGGCTGGACTTCGTCGCCCATTAAAATCGTAAAAGTTTTATCAACTTCTACTGCATCCTCTAAAGTAACCCTGATAAGAGTGCGCTGACCGGGGTCCATAGTTGTCTCCCAGAGCTGCTCAGGATTCATCTCGCCCAACCCCTTATACCTCTGAATTACCATACCCCGACGCGCTTCCTGAAGGACATAATTCAGTACTTCTTTTAAGGACTTAAATGCGTTTTTTTCGATCTTAAATTTTTCCTTGTTGTCTAAATAATAATCTTCGAGGTCTAGTCCCAATTTTTGCAAACCCTTTTCAATTTCTGCAATATCAACCGCCTCAAAGAGTTCCAAAATTTCCGGCTCTTGCTCCTTGTTTAAGCCAGAGCTTAGCTTGGCTAATTCCCGCTCAGAATAGACAAAATGGGTTTTTTGCTCCACTTTTACCTGATAAATGGGTAATTTTTTGGTCTTTGGTTGTCTCAAACGCAAGTAATTTTTAAAATTCACTCCCTTTTTTTCTAATGAGTGGCCTATTTTTTCAAGAGTAACCAGATGATTCAAAATCTCTTTAAATTGCTTTGCGGTATAGGTGATTTTTCCTTTTATTTTTGTTAAAGCGAAATTCTGGCAGCCAATGTCTAAAAGCAACTCATTCATCTCTTCTTCTGTCTGGATATATTCCTCGCGCTTGCCCTGTTTTATCCGAAATAAAGGCGCCTGGGCTATATATACATGGCCCTCTTCTATTAATTTCGGCATATGGCGGTAAAGGAGCGTCAGAAGGAGCGTGCGCACATGCGAACCATCTACATCTGAATCGGCCATGAGAATTACTTTATCGTATCTTAATTTGCTGAGGTCGAATTCTTCGCCAATTCCGGCGCCCAAGGCAGTAATTATGGTGCGAATTT
>CAYMKG010000188.1:0-1609 GCA_964391145.1 uncultured Planctomycetales bacterium | reverse complement strand
GGAAAAGGCTTCGGGCCGAGTTCAATTTTAGGTCTTTGGGACGTCGTCCAATTGGTAGGACACGAGAATTTGGGTCTCGCTATTCTGGTTCGAGTCCAGACGTCCCAGATTATAGTAAATTGTTAAATTGTTAAACTGCCAAACTGTTTTAAATCAATTTAACAATATAGCAATTTAGCAATATAACAATATGAAGAATCTTGCGGTTATAATTTTGGCTGCCGGTAAGGGCGAGAGGATGAAATCTAAGCTGCCCAAGGTATTGCATCCTCTGGCTGGAAGGCCGATGTTGGGTTATGTGCTGGATTTAGCCGAGAGCCTCAAACCAAAATATAAAATTTGTGTCTTGGGTCACAAATCTGAAATGGTCAGAGAGTATATTAGGGAGCAGAAACAAGGATTTAGAATTGTGACTCAGAAGAGGCTCTTGGGCAGTGCCGACGCTGTAAAGCAGGCCAAGTCATCTTTAAGGAATTTTCGGGGTACGGTTTTGGTGCTTTATGGAGATAATCCTCTGCTCAGGCCGCAAACAGTAAGTAAATTGATTCAGCATCATCGCCGGCTTAATGCCCAAGCGACGCTCTTGGCGGCCACTCTTGATAATCCCAAAGGTCTTGGCCGGATTATCCGGGATACCTCTAATAATATCTGCCGGATCGTTGAAGAAGTTCAAGCAAACGATTATGAAAAGGATATAAAAGAAGTAAATACCGGAATAGCCTGTTTTGAAAAAGATACACTTTTCCGTGCTCTTAATCGAGTTAAGCTCAACCCCGCCCCTGCGCGCAGAGGCGGGCTCAACCCTCGCAAAAGGGAATATTACCTTACGGATGTAATCCAGATACTTTATAAGCAGAAAGCCCTCATCAAGTCATTGAAATTGGAGGGGCCTCAAGAGGCAACAGGAATTAACAGCCAGGCTGAGCTATCTAAGGCGGAAAAGATTATACAGAAAAGATTGTTGGAAGCGCTTATGGAGAAGGGGGTAAGAATCGTCGACCCGGAGTCTACAAAAGTTTGCTGGGATACGCGAATTCAAAAAGGCACTATAGTTTTTCCCTTTACAGTTATTGAAAGTAATGTTAAAATTGGTAAAGCCTGCCGCATAGGCCCGTTCTGTCATTTAAGAGAGGGTGTGGTAATTCACGATAATAGCGTAGTCGGGAATTTTACGGAATTGTCGCGCACAAAGCTTGGCGGAGGAACGCTGGCTAAGCATTTTTGCTATTTAGGCGACGCTAGAATCGGCAAAAAAGTAAATATCGGAGCAGGCACGGTAACAGCAAATTTTGACGGAAAGAAAAAGAGCGCGACGATAATAGAGGATAACGCCTTTATAGGTTCGAATTCCACTTTGATTGCGCCGGTAAAGGTAGGAAAGCGCGCCACTACCGGGGCCGGAAGCGTGGTTACGAGAAATAGAAATGTGCCGTCCGGAGTTACCGTGGTTGGCGTGCCGGCAAAACCCTTTAAAAAAGTAGCGAGTAGAGAGTAGTAAGTAGCGAGAAAAATCTCTCTACTCTCTACTTGCTACTCGCTACTTCTAAGAAATGAATAAGTTAGCGATATTCAGCGGCAACGCAAATCCGGAATTGGCTGAGGGGATATG
>CAYMKG010000187.1:0-1692 GCA_964391145.1 uncultured Planctomycetales bacterium | reverse complement strand
TGAGAGATTGCTTAAAGACGGCCATTCTGTTGTTGTGCTTGATAACTTTTCATCCGGCAAGGAGGAAAACTTATTGTTCACAAGAGACTATACGCTATACGCTAAACGCTATACGCTAATTAAGGGCGACATCCGCGACCTCTCCGTTTGCCTGAAAGCCTGCCAGCAAATCGACGTCATTTTTCACCAGGCGGCTCTCCGCTCGGTGCCTAAATCGATGAGTAATCCGATAGAATATAACGAGGTAAACATCAACGGCACAATAAATATGCTTGAGGCTGCCAGGCAACAAAACGTTAAGCGCTTTATTTTTGCATCCTCGAGCTCTATTTACGGAGAAACAGACCGATTCCCGGAGAAAGAAACTGACTTACCCAAATTAATTTCTCCTTATGCCTTAACCAAGCTTGCCGGCGAATATTACTGCCGCGTCTATGCGCAGAACTATGATTTGCCGGCAGCCTGCCTGCGCTATTTTAACGTCTTCGGCCCACGCCAGGCATTAGACGACGAATACGCTGTAGTGATTCCAAAGTTTATTCATTGTCTTTTAAACAACGAACCTCCCCCTATTTACGACACCGGTAAGCAGTCGCGCGATTTTACGTATATTGACAATGTTGTGGAGGCTAATCTCTTAGCCGCAAATGTTCCTAACCTCAAATGGGGAGTATTTAATATCGCAAATGGCCATGACAGGACTGTTCTGAAATTAGTTTCACTGCTTAATAAAATTATGAAAAAAAATATCCAGCCTGTACATCTCCCGCCAAGGCCGGGAGATGTATTCAAGACCCTTGCTGATATTTCTCAGGCAAAGAAGATTCTCGGCTATCAGCCGAACATAGACTTCCGGGAAGGATTAACAAAGACTGTTGAGTGGTTTGTTCAGAACTCGCGTGCAAGCGCTGAGTTCAAAGAAAAAGAGAGGACTTAAAATGCAGCGAATAGGCGTTATCGGCGCCGGGCATGTTGGATTGGTAACTGCCGCAGTATTTGCTGATTTGGGTAACAAGGTAATCTGCCAGGACAGCGACCGCCAAAAAATCAAAAAGCTTAAAAAGGGCGATTTACCGATTTATGAGCCCGGGCTTAGTAAATTGATTAAAAAGAATGTAAAAGCAAAAAGACTATCGTTTACCCACAACTTGCCGGAAGTAGTCAATAAGTGTTTTATTATTTTTATCTGCGTTGGCACGCCTCCTCGGGAAGACGGAAGTGCCGATTTGTCTTCAGTTGAAAACGTAACGCGTAAGATTGCCCAGAATATGAAAGAATATAAAATAATCGTGGGCAAAAGCACAGTTCCGGTTGAAACGGGAGAATGGATCCGCCGAACGATTTTAATGCACAATAAGTGCAAAGTAGAGTTCAGTATAGTCTCCAATCCCGAATTCCTTCGCGAAGGCTCAGCAATCAAAGATACCCTGTATCCCGACCGTATCGTACTGGGCGTCGAAGATAAGAAGGCGGAGAAGATTATGCGCCAGCTTCTTAAGCCGATAAAAGCGCCAATCGTGATTACAAATATAAAGACAGCCGAAATGATTAAACACGCTTCCAACTCATTTTTAGCCACCAAGATTTCTTTTATTAATGCGGTTGGACATATTTGCGAGAAGGTTGGGGCAGACGTAATCAAGGTCGCCGATGGTATGGGGCTGGACAGGCGCATAGGTCGGGCATTCCTGA
>CAYMKG010000186.1:0-1757 GCA_964391145.1 uncultured Planctomycetales bacterium | reverse complement strand
ATTGTTAGAAAGGGTGTCCCTGATGAAGCCAATCGGTGTATTCGATTCAGGAATCGGTGGCCTTACTGTAGTTAAGGAATTGCTGCGTCAGCTACCTGGCGAGGATATAGTCTATTTAGGGGATACTGCCCATCTTCCCTACGGCACAAAATCCGCTGAAACGATAATTAGATTCACGCTCGACAATATTCTGTTTCTACTAAAGCAGAATGTCAAACTTATTATCGTCGCCTGCAACACCGCTTCAAGTCTTGCCTTAGATGAGGTCCGCCGGCACTTCCGAATTCCGATTATTGGAGTAATCCAGCCGGGAGCATGGAGAGCAGCTCATATAACAAAAACAAGATGCATAGGCGTGATAGGCACACGCGCAACCATAAACAGCAAGGCTTACGAAAGACAGATAAAAAAAATTAATTCCACAATTAAAGTAATCAGCCAGGCTTGTCCTTTGTTTGTGTCGCTGGTTGAAGAGGGCTGGCTTAAGCAGCCGGAGACAGTAGGTATTGCCAAAAAATATCTTGGAGCGCTTATCGGGAAAGATAAAAAGATGGATACTTTGATTCTGGGCTGTACTCATTATCCTCTACTCAAACCGGTTTTAAAGAGGGTTCTAGGTAAAAATATAAAATTGATAGATTCTGCCCAAGAGGCGGCAAGAGAGGTTAGAGAGATACTGGAGGAGAACGGGCTTGTGAATAAAAAGCCAAAAGTAAAGGGCAGGTGCAGATTTTATGTTACTGATGACCCTGAGGGCTTTTCCCGCCAAGCGGTGCGTTTCCTGGGTTATCGGTTATCGCAAGTAAAAAGAATAATCAATGTTTGAAGTTAAAGTAGTTGGCGAATTCAGCGCTGCGCATAATTTAAGAGAATACCATGGAAGTTGCGAGGAGCTCCATGGTCATAACTGGAAGGTTGAAGTGATTGTTTCGGGTAAAAGATTGGATAAGGCGGGGATGGTTATCGATTTTAAAAAATTAAAATCCCGAATGAATAAAGTGCTGAATAAATTAGACCATAAGCATATCAATCGCCTTGAATATTTCAAGAGAGTCAACCCCACTTCAGAGAATATTGCCAAATATATATTTGATAACCTCAGGCCACTAACCGCAAATCTCAAATCAGTGACAGTTTGGGAATCAGATAATTCCTCGGCTACTTATTACCGTGAATAAAAAGGCAATTGTTCTTTTATCAGGTGGATTGGATTCAGCAGTGTCTCTTTATTTAGCTAAGAGACAAGGATTTAAATGTCATTGCCTAATTTTTGATTATGGTCAGCGTCATAAAAAGGAAATTGAATCGGCAAAAAGGATTGCCAGGAAAACTCGCTGCCCCTATCGGATTTTGAAAATCAGGTTTCCCTGGAAGGGCTCGAGCCTTTTGGATAAAGGCTTAAAGATTCCTGAACGCGATAATGCTGTTACGCAAAAACGCAAAAGCGTTATACCTTCAACATATGTTCCCGGGCGCAATATTATCTTCTTAAGTTTTGCTTTATCTTTTGCAGAAGCAACTGGCGCAGAGGTAATATTCATTGGTGCGAATGCAATCGATTTCTCCGGTTATCCCGATTGTCGGTCAGAATTTTATCGTGCATTTAATAAGGTGATTGCTAAGGGCACAAAAGTGGGCGTAGAGGGAGAAGGGATTAAGATTGAAACTCCTTTAATTCAGAGGACTAAAGCTCAGATTATTCGGTTAGGCGCACAATTGGGGGTTCCGTTTGAATTAACCTGGTCTTGCTATCGAGG
>CAYMKG010000185.1:0-1757 GCA_964391145.1 uncultured Planctomycetales bacterium | reverse complement strand
TAAACAATAATATATTAATACTCATTCAAAAATTGTCAAGAAAAATTTTAATATACTTTATTATATTTTAATATATTGTAGATGGGAGGTTCTGTCTTAACTCCTCAATTTAAAGAATAAGGGAAGGACTACTTAATGCTCAATTTCTGCGCAGGAATATAGAGTGATATATCCTAAGCGGTTGGAATAGTTGGAGTTAAATGTTGCTCAAAATTTGTTCAAGGTTTGGCGGGTTTAACGAGATAATTCGTTGGCAAGAATTTAGAAAAGGGTAGAGTAAAGGTAAATCTGCTGCCCTGCCCTTGCTTGCTTTCGACCCAGATATTACCTCCGTGCATCTTCACAATCTCTCTTGTTATTGATAATCCCAATCCTATACCTTGAAGGGGTAAAGAAGAAGTGCTGGAGGCATGTTTAAAGCGCTCAAATATCTTATCAAGTTGCTCCGGAGGAATCCCGATGCCCGTGTCTCTCACTGAAATTTCCAAAAAATCTCCTTTCTCCTCCACTTTTGCTTTTATGGTTATCCGGCCACCTGCGGAAGTAAACTTAATAGCATTACTGAACAGATTGACAAGAATCTGGTTTACTCTATCCGGGTCCGCATTGATATGGGGCAGATTGGGCTCTATTTCTAACTTCAGCCTTATCTTCTTGGCTTCCCTCCATCGCTCTAAGGATTCTGCTGCCTCCTGGATAACCTTACCTATACTTATCATCTGCCGGTTTAACTTAAATTTGCCGGCCTCTATCTTAGAAATATCCAGTAAATCGCTGATTAACTTAAGTAAGCGGTCTGCGCTATGATTGACAATCACCAGACACCTTTTTTGTTCTTCATTAATCTGCCCTATCGTACTCTCTAAGATTAAAGAAGATGACTGCTTTATATTGATTAACGGAGCGCGTAATTCATGAGAAACCATAGAGACAAATTCCGACTTTAGTTTGTTTAACCTACTCAATTCCCTATTTGCCCGCTCAACCAAAATAGCACGGGTCTCTAAATCATTCATATCCTCCCGAAGCCTTTGAGCAATCTTATTCAGAGAGTCCGCCAACTCAGCAACCTCTTGGTTATTTCTTACTTGCACGCTGTGGCTCAGGTCTCCCCTGGCAATAATATTGGCACTTGAAGATAATTTATTAACATTTTTACTGAGGCCCACCAAAAGATAAAGTCCTAATACGACGATAATAGCGGTGATAAAAACAACGGGAAGTATAAAACTTACATATGTTGCTGTCGGCAAAAGATGAGGCAGTACTAGATAAACAAAGACCAAAAGGGGGATAATCGAAATCAGACAAAAAGCGATAAAAATCTTACGAGTTAGCCGACTCATAATAACCCATACGCCTTCATACGCGCCCTTTTAGATTTCAACTTTGCTACCCGGCTGGTAAATAATGGAAAATCATCATTGTAAGTATAGCATTGTTGTCGTCTGCAATCAAAATTTTTTCTTTCTCAGTCATAATCTATAACCTAACCCCTATCTACTGACTACTATCTACTGTCTTTGAGATTGGCAACTCTATCCTTACCTCTGTGCCTTTATTTTTTTTGCTGGCTATCGAGATAGTTCCTTTGTGCTCGGTAATAATTCTGTATACTATAGACAACCCTAACCCTGAACCTTCGGGCTTAGTGGTAAAGAAAGGGTCAAATATCTTATCTAAATTATTCTTGGGGATGCCGCAGCCTGTATCAGAAATAATTACTCCGATTCGACCGTTGGAAACCTCTGTTTTTA
>CAYMKG010000184.1:0-1903 GCA_964391145.1 uncultured Planctomycetales bacterium | reverse complement strand
ATGCAGTGGGAAGAAAAGAGGAAATACAAAAGGGCATACATAAGATTTCCCGTAGAATATCGAGGAAAGAGCTTCTGGCAGGTTGTCCAGGCCCAAGATATTTCTGCCGGAGGGATGTTTATTGCTACCAATAAAATTGAGCTACCGCAAACCAGGGTTGAGGTTATGTTTACTTTCGGTAATGATGAAAAAAGGCTTATTCACGCCGAGGGAGTGGTGGTTTGGAATAGGCCTAAGCCAAAAGACGACGGCAAGGGGAATGTACTACCTGCAGGTATGGGAATTATGTTTACGAAATTTCTTCCCTCTCGCTCGCAAAATTTTATCAAAGATCTAATAGAAAAACAGGGAGAGAAAAATGATTAAGCACAAAATCTTACTTCTAGATGATGAACGCAATATCCTTAATGCCTTAACCCGACTCCTGCGGAGTGAGGAACGGCAGATTTTTACTGCAGAGACCGCTGCGGAAGCCTGGAAGGAACTCAGGGAAGTCGGAGGGGTGGATTTGGTTATATCTGATAACCGCCTTCCCGATATATCAGGCATAGACTTTTTAGTTAAAGTAAGGCAGTTATTTCCGGACACCATCAGAATATTGATTACCGGCTACCCCGGGTTGGATTCCGCAATTGAGGCGATTAACAAAGGGCAGGTATATCGTTATATCCCTAAGCCCTGGGAGAATAAAGAGTTAAAACTGATTGTACAGCAAGCTCTCGATTATTACGACGTAGTCAAGGATAATCGCGCTCTTCTTAGAATTGCCCGTCACCAGGCAGAACTTTTAAAAGCAGCTCAGAAGAGATACCCAGAGTTGTCTCAGACGGGATTTGATAAGGCAGGTATGTACATTATCGATGAGAGAAAAGTTTCCGACAGCCTGGCGGATTTTCTGAAGAAATATTATCCCGAGGGAATCAAAAAACAGTAGTTAGTAGATAGGTGTCAGGGGTATGGAGGAACTGGAACAGAAACTTATTCAAGACAAGTGGGTTACCACCGAACAGTTGGCTTTGGCTGCGCAGGAGTCAAAAAGGATAGGCAAATCCATTTGGGTTACTTTAGTCAGACTGGGAATCTTAAGCGAGGAGGATATTGCCATATTCTTTGCCCAGGAGTCAGGTATTCCTTACGCAAGAATCTCTGATTATCAGATATCGGAAGAGGTCATTCATTTAGTAGACGAAGATTTTTGCCGGGAGAATTTAATTTTACCTTTATTTAAGATTAAAAACGTGCTGTTTATAGCATGCGCCAATCCTTTGGATACAGTTACCATAGACAACCTAATGGCCAAAACGGGTTATGACATTGAGCCATTAATTGCCCATCCCCGCTCTATAATCCAGGCCCAAGATTCTTACTACGGGCTCCAGGATAGATTTTTTGATATGCGGAACTTTATTATTAAACGGAGGCCGACGCGCTCGTTGCCGTTTTACCGAACATCAAAGAGAATTCCTTTAAATCTGCCGGTATGGATCTCTGTGGAGAATGAAGAATTGACTCTAAGCTATTCCTCTCCGATTGAAGGTATAACAAAGGATATATCCAGCGGCGGAACAGCCATAGGCCTGCACGTATTTTTATACATTCCAAAAGGGACGATAGTGAGTGTAGAATTCAGAACGGGCAAAGAATCATCGCATACATCGGTAATTAAGGCAAAGGCAGAGATTGTTTATTGCCGTATGGAGAAAGGGCTTCGGTATTTTTTGGGGGTTAAGTTTGTCAAGATAGAAGACAACGCTCGCAAGGAACTGCTTAAATTGGCTGAGCAAAAAAAGCTTGACTTTTAAATTAACTAATGATATTCTTTAAGTGGAGGAGGTGAAAAAATGAGCAAAAGAAAGGGTTTTACCTTAATTGAGTTAATTATGGTTATCGTCATTATTGGTAT
>CAYMKG010000183.1:0-1941 GCA_964391145.1 uncultured Planctomycetales bacterium | reverse complement strand
AGGGACAGCGGACACTCTGACGCGCGGCCAAGTATCCGGAGGCGGCAAAAAGCCCTGGCGCCAGAAAGGGACGGGTCGAGCTCGGGTGAGTTCGATAAGGTCTCCTTTATGGAGAAAAGGAGGAGTCGTTTTTGGGCCGCACTTTCGCGATTTCGGTTTTGAGTTGCCCAGAAAAATCAGAATAGCAGCTCTTAAATCCAGTTTAAATGCCAAGCTAAACGAGAATAATTTGCTTATTTTGAAGGAGCTAAATATCGGTTCTCCAAAGACAAAAGAAGCGGTTAAAATATTATCAAATTTAAAATTGGAAAAGAAAAACACTCTACTTATGCTTGAGAAGATAGATATCAATACAAAACGTAGTTTCAGAAATATCGGATTTTTTGAAATAGCGAGAGCTTCTGACACCAATGCTTACCAGATTTTAGCGGTTCAAAAATTAATCGTCACATTGAATGCGCTCAAAGTTCTGGCCGAAAGAATAAAGGATGCATACAAAAAGTAAGTAAAAATGGAATCGCCGTATCAGATAGTCAAAGCTTTATTAAGGACGGAGAAATCAACGACGCAGGAGCCTGAAGGCAAATACCTGTTTTTGGTCGATAAAGGAGCCAGCAAAACAGAGATAAAAAAAGCGGTTCGGGAAATTTATAAGGTAGACGTAAAAAAGGTTAATACAATGATATTGCCGGGTAAATTGCGAAGGATGAGATTTCAACTCGGAAGAACCCCGGATTACAAAAAAGCGATAGTAACTCTTGCTGAAGGGCAAAAGATAGAGGTTAGTTGAGGAGTAAGCGATAATTATGGGTATTAAGAAATATAAACCAACAACTCCGTCGATGAGATGGACTAAGCTATCTGATTTCTCCGAGATTACCAAGCAAAAACCAGAGAAGTCATTGGTTGAGCCGCTCAAAAAAACAGGCGGGAGAAACAATTATGGTCGCGTTACCGTCAGGCAGCGGGGCGGAGGGCATAAAAGGCTATACAGAGTCATTGACTTTAAGCGGAATAAATTCGATGTTCCCGGCAAGGTTGTGGCCTTTGAGTATGACCCAAACCGCTCTGCCCGCATAGCGCTGGTTGAATATCCCGACGGAGAAAAAAGGTACATCCTGGCTCCCTTGGGAATGAATATCGGCGATGAAATTTCATCTTCCAGGGAAAGCGAGGCCGATATAAAAGTGGGCAATACCATGCCAATAAGATACATTCCTCAGGGTATGATGGTACATAATATAGAACTTATTCCGGGCAAAGGAGGTCAGATTGCGCGCAGCGCTGGTTCATACGCTCAGATATTAGCACGCGAAGAAAATTATATTCACGTTAGAATGCCCTCGGGAGAAGTTCGGTTAATAAGGCCGGAGTGCCGGGCGACAATCGGACAAATAGGCAATATTGAACACGAAGAACAAACTATGGGTAAAGCCGGACGGATGCGCTGGAGAGGAATCAGACCAACCACAAGAGGTGTGGCTATGAATCCAGTTGACCATCCTCATGGAGGCGGCGAAGGGAAAGCCGGCCAGGGCAATCCGCACCCGGTTTCAAAATGGGGCAAGCCCACCAAGGGTTATAAAACCAGAAAAAAAGAGAAATATTCAGATAGGTATATTGTCAAAAGGAGAAAGTAAAGAGAGCTAAAACATGCCAAGGTCTGTTAAGAAAGGTCCTTTTGTTGACGAAAGGCTTCAGAAGAAGGTCACGCAAGCGCGCCGGGCCGGGTCGCGTCAGGCAATAAAAACCTGGTCGAGGCGTTCAACTATTACTCCGGATTTTGTCGGATTGACTTTTGCGGTTTACGATGGCCACAAACATATACCCGTTTTTATTACCGAGAATATGGTCGGACACAAATTGGGTGAATTCGCTCCGACCAGATTATTCAAAAAACACGGTGGCGTGAAGGCAAAGAAAGCACCGGAGAAAACATAA
>CAYMKG010000182.1:0-1999 GCA_964391145.1 uncultured Planctomycetales bacterium | reverse complement strand
TCTTTGCCAGCCGATAAGGTTCCTTTATCCAATTTAAGAACCCTTGCCGGATTTACGGCTAATTTTTTAACCAGCTTACGCCAGCCCAATAATCCCGGCTTGACTAACTCGGTTACGCTCACCGCCAGTTCGGTCTCAAGGCCAATTACCCCAAACGCCGCTCGCTCAAATTCTATATCCTTTTCATTCTCAGTGTGTGGGGCGTGGTCCGAAGCAATAGCGTCGATTACTCCGTTTTTTAAACCCTGCTTTAATGCCTTTGCATCCTCTGCGCTCCTGAGCGGGGGATTAACTTTCATATTCGTATCGTAACCGAGAACCTGCTCTTCGGTTAAAGAAAAGTAATGAGGAGCGGTATCCGCGGTCACTCTTACCCCTTTGCGCTTCGCCTCTGCAATAATCTCTACCGATTCACCACAGCTTACGTGTGTGATGTGAACCGGCGCAGATGCCCTTCTTGCCAGCTGAATATCTCGCTGGACTCTTTTGTACTCCGCCTCCCTGGGAATGCCTCTTAATCCCATACGCGTTGAGATAATTCCCAGGTTAACCACTCCGTCTCTTGAAATCGATTTATCCTCGCAGTGACACATTACCAATATCCTGTATTGTTTGGCCTTTTTCAATGTCTTTAAAAATAATTCCTCGCTGTCAACGGATGAGCCGTCATCAGTTATCGCAACAACGCCCTCCTTCTTTAATTGCGGAATGTCGGTTATTTCACAGCCCTTGCGGCCCTTAGTAATGGTAGCCGCAATAAAAACATTTGCCCTGGCGGTTTTTTTAATGATGCTCTTAAGCAACCTGACATTCTCCACGCAATCAATGGGCGGCTGGGTATTAGGCATTGCCAGAACAGAAGTTACTCCGCCTTTTAAAGCAGCCTGCGTTCCGGTTAAAACCGTTTCTTTATCCTCTCTGCCCGGCTCTCTTAAATGAACGTGCATATCCACAATGCCCGGCATTACAATCTTTCCTGCCGCATCAACTATTTCATCTACTTCAGCTCTTATGTCCTGGGAAATCCGGGAAATCCTGGTATCCTCAATTAGAACATCGAGTATATCGTCGATGTTATTTGCAGGGTCGATTACGCGGCCGTTCTTAATCAGAATGCTCATCTTTCTCCTGGGCTTGAGAAACCAAAAATAGCACCGCCATCCTGGCGGCGATTCCGTTGGTAACCTGCTCTAATATTACGGAATTATTACCATCTGCGACCTCGCTGGATATTTCAACACCCCTATTAAGCGGGCCGGGATGCATCACAACAATATCTTTCTTGGCTTTTTTGAGTCTGTCTTTGGTTATGCCGTAATTCTTGAAGTATTCAACCTGATTGGGAAAGGCGCTCTCTTCGTCGCGCTCAAATTGCATCCTTAAAACATTTACCGCATCCGCATCAGCTAAGGCATCGTCTAAATCAAAAGTTACCCTCACCCCCATCTGCTCAATGGCAACAGGTATGAGCTGCTTCGGAGCGCAGATAGTTACCCTTGCCCCTAATTTTGTTAGTCCCCAGATGTTTGAGCGCGCAACCCGCGAATGGGATATATCTCCCACAATACTCACGTTTAAGCCTTCAATCCTTCCAAACCTCTCTTTCAAGGTTAAGATATCCAGGAGCGCCTGCGTAGGATGCTCGTGCCATCCGTCACCGGCGTTGACCACGCTTATATTCACATGCCGGGCAAGCATTGCCGCCGCACCCGAGGAATTATGCCTTACTACAATAATATCCGTTTTCAGGGCCTGGATATTGGTGCCTGTATCAATCAAGGTCTCGCCTTTTTTAACGCTGGAGGTTTCTGACATAATATTAATCACATCTGCTGATAATCTCTTGGCGGCAATCTCAAAAGATACCCTTGTCCTTGTGGAGGGTTCATAAAACAGATTTACCACTGTTTTGCCGCGCAGCGCCGGAACCTTCTTAATCTCCCGCGTGGACACCTCTTTAAACGACCCGGCGGTAGTTAGAATGAGTTCAATTTCCTCT
>CAYMKG010000181.1:0-2083 GCA_964391145.1 uncultured Planctomycetales bacterium | reverse complement strand
ATCTTAGCTGCCAAGGCGCTATCCAAACCACCCGACATTAACGCAACTGCTTTCAGGGACATCCTTTCTCCCTATAATTTTTCGATTAGTTGCTGGGCGACTTTTCTGCCGGAAAGAACCATTCCGCCGAATATCGGACCCATCCGAGGCCCACCGAACACCGCATTCGCCGCCATCCCGCAGACATAAAGCCCTGGGCAAGCTTGACCTGAATTCCTAACAATCGTCTCCTCCGCTACCTCTGCCCACATTGATTGCTCGCCGATAATCTTTCCGCTCTTTGTCTTTAGCCTTACCCCGCTCTTTTTTTCCAGAATATGCGCAATCTCCGCAGCATGCCCGGTAGCATCAACCACAAATTTAGCCTTTATAGTTATGGGGTCAACGTGTAGATTTGCCATTTCCACCGCCGACCAATTTAAAACCAATCCCGAGACTCGATTCTTACGCACCATAACATCTTCAACTGATATAAGATTGAATATCTTAACTCCCGCGCGAATGGCTGAAAAACATAAACCTGATGTTGCTTCAAGAGAATCGGATACGTAATATCCGTCTTGATACTTGCGCGTCCTAATCCCCAATTCCTCAAAAATCTGCTTTGCCTTTGTCTGTAAGACGATTTCGTTAAACATCATTCCCCCGCCCCAAATTCCGCCTCCAATGGATAATTTTCGCTCAAAGATTGCGACCTTAATTTTAGCCCTGGCAAGATAATAACCGCAAACCATTCCCGAAGGTCCAGCGCCGGCAATAGCCACGTCTACATTTAAAGAATCTAAAAGTTTCTTAAAATAGGACTCAATGATTGCCCGGGAAATCGTAAGTTCCTCTAACTTCATCGCTTATTTCCTTTCTTTTTCAAATAACGGTCTTTCCTTTAACGACCTAAAAGTATAACCGGATTCTGCGCCAGGTAAAGATGCAACAGGCTCGGATAATAGAAACTCCCCTTTCTTAATCCAGGATTTTAATTCCTCGGCAATCTCTTTAGCCTTGGAGTAACTGGAAAGTGCTCCGGTAAATACCTGTTTGCCCCCAACGGTAATTGAGCCTGATTTTAATTGGGCGTAATTTACTTCACCCAAAGTTCCTGGCTTCATCTGAGGATAAGCCTGAGCGTAATCAACAACCTGTGTATATATTTCCTCATCTTTAATTGCAGCACAGCGGCAAATCTCTTCGTCTAATATGGGAATCGGCACGCCTATGCCGACGGTTAAGCTTGTGCCGTATCCTAACATACTCGTGCCCAGAAGCCAGCCTGACTTCATCTGTTTTAAATCCCCAATAACTGCCAGTGTGCCGGCCGGAACACAGGGGACACCGTTATCCTTTCTTTTCGCAGTAGGGTTATGCTGGGTGCCATACCAGGTAACATATCCTATGCCGCCGCCTAAAAATATCCTCGTGCCAATACCGATGGTTTTATAATAAGGGTCGCACAACAAAGGCGATAATTGTCCGGCGGAGCAATAGTTGGCATTCCCCAGCCTGGGTTTCAATACCCCCATATAGGTATAGATAATCCTATCGGAGAAATTCACGGCAACGTTGTAATTCTGATAGCAATTACGGATATTAAAAAGCACAGCTTCATTTAAATCCTTCAGGTTAATCCAGGTCTCCAATTTCCTGCGGGGATAGCAGTCTGTGCCGTAAGTGATTGCCTCAAGCCGCACATCTTTTCTCTCAACCAATTCCTGGATTACGTGGCCGCCGCCGTATTTGAATTCTCCGGGATAAACTTTATTGCGTGGGTCATCGTCGGGAAGCGCAGAGGCGCCCAGGTAAATATCTACGGCGGCAAATCCCGCATAAGCTGGAACATCGTTGAGCTTGCAAATCCCGCCGCCTAATTTTATGCGGGGCCTGGAGTGCCCGATGTTAAAATAAGCGCCCGAGGAACACATCGGCGCAAAGGTGCCAGTCGTAACCACATCAACCTGCCTGGCTGTTTTCTTCAATCCCTGTTTATCTACCAAATCAATAATCTCTTCGGCGGTCACTACCACAACATCGCCTTTTTTTATCTTCTCATTTATCTCCTTTATCGTCTTTGGCATCCTTTTCCACCTCC
>CAYMKG010000180.1:0-2097 GCA_964391145.1 uncultured Planctomycetales bacterium | reverse complement strand
ATGACAGATGAAAGCGTGGATACATTTTACAGTTGTACCCTCTGTCAAAGTTTTGTCCCCAGACATGTTTGTATTGTTACGCCTGAGCGATTAGGTCTCTGCGGAGCATATTCCTGGTTGGATGCCAAGGCCCGCTACGAGATATCTCCTTTCGGACCGAATAAGCCGATATTAAAAGGCGAGGTGCTCGATAAAAAACTTGGACAGTGGAGAAATGTAAATGATTTTGTCTATCAGAACTCAAATAAAACAATAGAAAAGGTAAGTATATATTCTCTTATGGATAATCCTCAAAGTAGCTGCAGCTGCTTTGAGTGCATCGTGGCAATCATTCCCGAAGCAAACGGTTTTATGGTTGTGCATCGGGATTACTCCGGTATGACTCCCTGTGGGATGAGCTTTGCCGGATTGGCTGGTTTGGTAGGGGGAGGCGTTCAGACTCCCGGTTTTTTAGGAATAGGCAGACTATATATTTTAAGCAAGAAATTTATTTCCGCAGACGGCGGCTTAGCCCGTATAGTATGGATGCCCAAAGAGTTAAAAGAGAGCTTGGGAGAGAAATTAAAACAGCGCTGTGAGGAGATTGGTCATCCGGCTCTTGTAGATAAGATTGCCGATGAGGATCAGGCTACTAATCCGGAAAAGCTTCTGGACTTTTTGTCTAAAGTAGGGCACCCAGCATTGAGTATGCCACCTCTGTTGTAATTTTTTTTCTTGACTTTTTAATTTTTTTCTTGTATTTTAAAATCATATGTTAAGATACTCTAAGAAAAGCTGCTATGTTTTTATATTCTTGATTGTCTGTCTTATTTTACCTCCCTTGCTTCCTGCAAAGGAATTGCCACTTCTTTTAGAGCGTTCCCGATATTATCGCAAAAAGGGTTTTGAGTATCAATCCCAAGGGCGTCTCAATGAAGCAATGGTATGTTATCATAAAGCTATAATGCTGGATCCGACTTACACGCCTGCGTATAATGATTTGGGCATCGTTTACGAGGCTAAAGGGATGGAGGAAAAAGCCGAAGAAGTTTATCTGGCTGGCCTGAAGACTGACCCTAATTACCCTAATTTATATACAAACCTGGCCATGCTCTACGAGAAAAAGAAGGAGTACGTAAGCGCTGCCAGATTCTGGAAAAAAAGAATAGAGTTGGGTCCGCCCGAAGACGTCTGGGTAAAGAAAGCGCAAGAGAGGCTGGTGGCGCTAAGAGAATTTGTGCCCGAGCTTTTAGCCGAGGAAGTGGCAGAGATGAAAAAAAATAAAAGGCTAAAGGAATTGGCCGAGATAAACAGGCTGTATAGCGAAGCGAAGATATTGTATGAAAACGCTGAATACGAAAAGGCTCTCAATTGCGTTAATCTTGCCTTAAATCTCAATCCGAATAATAAAGAGGAGTTGTTGAGCTTTAGGGATGAAGTAGAGAAGAAGGCCCGCCTGGCCAAAATCAATAGGTTGATAAACGAAGCAAAAAGATTATATCAGAATGCAGAGTATAAAAAGGCAATCGATTACATCGATGTTGCCTTAAGTCTCAATCCGGCAAATAAACAGGAGCTGTTGAACTTCAGGGAAGAAATACAGAAAAAGGCTCACATTGCCGAAATGGAAAATTATTTTCAAAACGCAATGAGATATTACCAAAAAGACGACCTTCAAGAAGCAAAGCGCGAACTTGAAAAGATTTCCGCGGAGATTACCTCAAGCCTTAAAGATAATTGATCTCCCAGCCGCTTCTTTCAATGTCTTTGAAAAAATTCTCAGCCGACTTAGGTAATTTAACAACTAGAAAAACATCAATTTCCACCTATTCTTGACACCGCAAAGACGCCAGACTACCGCAAAAGCGCAAAGAATTTTTGCGGTTTAGCGGAATTGTTGCGGTTTAGCGGTGTTCAGAGAGTAGTTCTTAAATTGGCTAAAAATTCTCAGCCGATTTTAAAACTCAAATAGCACATAACGGTTAATGAACGCAATTTTGGTAAACCCCGTTAGAAAAGTCATATCTTGGACCAGGTTACACGGGGTTGGGGTTTTCTAACGGGGTAAATGCTGGTTAATCGAATGTCCCAGCGGCTGTTTCTGATTGACGCTACTGC
>CAYMKG010000179.1:0-2163 GCA_964391145.1 uncultured Planctomycetales bacterium | reverse complement strand
ATAAGTTAGCGATATTCAGCGGCAACGCAAATCCGGAATTGGCTGAGGGGATATGTAAATATTTAGGAATTCCTCTGGGCGATGCGTTGGTGTCAAGATTTAGCGAAGGCGAGATTCGGGTTAAAATCAATGACGACGTGCGCGGCAAGGATGTCTTTTTGATTCAGCCGACTTGTTCGCCTCCCAATGAAAATCTAATGGAGCTTTTAATCATGCTTGATGCGCTTCGCAGAGCTTCTGCAGAGAGGATTACGGCAGTGATACCTTATTTCGGCTACGCTCGTCAGGATAGGAAAGATCAACCCAGAGTGCCGATAACGGCGAAATTAGTAGCAAATCTCATTACCACTGCCGGCGCCAACCGCGTTTTGACGATGGACTTACACGCCGGACAAATTCAGGGATTTTTTGATATACCTTTAGACCATCTTTTCGCTGTTGGCGTCTTCATTGAATATTTTTTTAAATGCAAACTTAACAACTGCGTAGTGGTTTCTCCTGACGTGGGTGGAATAAAGATGGCTAGGGCATATGCAAAGAGATTAAACGCCGGATTAGCCATCATAGATAAACGCCGCGTTTCTCCGGAAAAAGCCGAAGCCATCCATATTCTAGGCGATGTTAAAGGGATGAATGCTATAGTTGTAGATGATATAGTTGCTACTGGAGGTTCCCTGATTGAGGCGGTGGAGGAGTTAAAGAAAGCAGGGGCCGGTGACATTCGCGCGGCAATATCTCACGGCGTGCTTTCCGGCGAGGCAGTTGAACTAATTGATAAATGCAGGAATCTCAAGGAGCTGGTGATTACTAATAGTATTCCCTTATCCAGAGAGAAAACTATTAGCAAAATCAAGATATTATCCATAGCAGGATTGTTAGGGGAAGCAATTAAACGCATACATTTTGAGGAGTCGGTAAGCTCCTTGTTTGATTAAGGTAAAAGGTTAAAGGTAAGAGGGAAGCGAGGAATGGAAGAGGTAATTTTAGAAGCCGAGGTTCGTGACAAAAAGGGTAAATCCGGAGCGAAAGCAGTCCGTAGGGAGGGTTTTATCCCCGCAGTGGTCTACGGAGCCGGCAAGGATTCTCAGAGCATAAAATTGAGCCGCCATGATTTTCTGCGCTTTTTACACCAGCATCGTCTGGAAAGCACGGTCGTGAATCTGAAGATAAGGCAACAGCAGCCGCGAACGGTTTTAATCAAAGATGTACAATATCACCCGGTTAAAGAAGACATTATCCATATAGATTTCCAGGAGATTAGTCTGACTTCAAAAATTAAGGTGAACGTCGAAATCAAGGCTAAAGGAGAACCTGTAGGAGTTAAACAGGAAGGGGGCGCATTAAATCATATTCTTTGGCAATTAGAAGTAGAGTGTTTGCCTACTCGGATACCTCAAGAGATTCAGGTAGATGTGTCGCAGATGAAGATTGGTGAGGTTATTCATGTTAAGGATTTACATTTGCCCGAGGGCGTCGTGCCGATAAATGACCCGGATTCCCTGGTTTTTTCCGTTGAGGCTCCGCGGAAAGAAGAGGAAGTAGTTGCGCCAGCCGCTGAAGGCGAAGAATTCGTTGAGCCGGAAGTAATTAAAGAAAAGAAAGAAGCTCCTGAGGAGGCAGAAAAGAAAAAAGAAGAGAAAGAAGGTGCGGGGTGAAATTAATCGTTGGGCTGGGCAACCCCGGTAGGGCTTATAAATATAGCCGGCATAATGTCGGTTTTTTAATAATAGACAAGATAGCTAAAGACTGGAGAATCAAGATAAAAACAAATACAGCAACGAAATCCTTTTTGGGTAAAGGAACAGTTGAAGACAAAAAGGTGATTTTAGCCAAGCCCCTTTGTTTTATGAACTTCTCCGGGCAGTCAGTAAATTTAATCCTTAAAAAGACCGAACTTAATCTTCAGGATATGCTGGTGGTGTTTGATGATTTGGATTTGGAATGGGGTAAAATGCGCATTCGTCCTTACGGCGGTTCGGGCGGCCACAAAGGAGTTAAGTCGATAATCGATGCTCTGAGAAGGTCAGATTTTCCCCGGCTTCGCTTTGGCATCGGCAGGCCGGGTAAAAAGTCGGAGGTCGTTGATTATGTTTTAAACAGGTGGTCGAACAAGGAAAGAAAAGAATTAGAAGAATATTTAGAACGAGCCGCTGAATGTTGCAG
>CAYMKG010000178.1:0-2169 GCA_964391145.1 uncultured Planctomycetales bacterium | reverse complement strand
ACCGCAAAAATTCTTTGCGCTTTTGCGGTAATTTGGCGTCTTTGCGGCCTCAAGAATGGGTCAAAATTAATGTTTTCCTGGTTATTAAATTACCTAAATAAATTTTAGAAATAGGATAGTTCAGTAACAGAAAGGTTGAAGCGTTTTTTGATGTGACTTTATTAAACGGAAGGTTCTTTACAATTTATTTAATAATTCCTTACAGATTTTTTTAATTTCACTGGCTGCTTCTGAAGTTAAAACCAAATAAAATCCACCTTTTATTTTTTCTTCAGGCTCTTCAAACGTTACCTCGATGAAGAAGCTACGCCCCTCTTCTCCGGTAGGAAAAAGAGCTATTCTCAATATTTCTTCAATTGACCCTGAAACCAGAGTTGGCGGAACGGTGAGAATCGGTATCCTGAGAATCATACTCATCGCGTTGGTGCCTGCCCCAATGACAATATTGCCTATTTCTTTAATTAAAGATAAACCCACTTCGGTTAGCGTACTGGCTTGTTTCTCTTCTTGAGGAGTCTTATACGACATATCTACTATTTTAAAAGCATTTTTTTCATCCAGGAGAAAAACAACCCTTCCCTTTAACCCGGTAACCAGAGTGGAAATCACGGCAATTCCTATCTGGTTTGCGCTCACTTTATTTAAAACTGTTTTAGAAGAGATAAAATCTGTGTTGGGAATCGAAATGGTAATTTTTTTTCCTAAAATTTTAGAAAGGGCGATGCTTCCGTGGGCGGAAATAATGCTTCCTACCTCTCTTAAAATATCCAATTCATCTTGCATTTCTGCCTCCTTTACCCTGTTAGAAATTTTGTTATCTTAAAGCTCTGGCATTTCTAACGGGTCAGCGTTTATTTTTTGAAGACCTCTTTAAATCTCTTTGTTAAAGCAGGAACAATTTGAAAAAGGTCTCCGACAACGCCGTAGGTGGCGATTTTAAAAATCGGCGCGTCCGGATCCTTGTTTATGGCAACAATTACCTTTGAAGACTGCATTCCCACCAGATGTTGAATCTGACCCGAAATGCCGCAAGCGATGTATATTTTCGGACAGACAGTTCTGCCGGTCTGCCCAACCTGGTGAGAATAAGGTATCCAGCCGGAATCTACCGCAGCCCGCGAAGCGCCCACTGCGCCACCTAGTGTCTTGGCTAACTCCTCCAAAATTTTAAAATTTTCACTTCCGCCAACTCCCCGGCCGCCTGATACAATAATGTCCGCCTCGGCGAGGTTTACCGTTGACCCCAGCTCCTCTACAATATCCAGCAGCTTTGTGCGACTCTCAACAAGACTGCCGTCCAGCTGCTCATACCTTACCTCTGCCTTCCTTTTGCCATCCGGAGGATTTGCCGCGAAAACCTTGTGTCTGACAGTTGCCATCTGAGGCCGGTGATTAGGCGTGATGATTGTTGCCATTATATTTCCGCCGAATGCAGGACGGGTTTGCAGGAGTATCTTTTTCTCCGGGTCGATGTCTAAGCCAGTGCAGTCAGCTGTTAAACCGGTATGAATCTTTACGGCTACGCGGGAGATTAAAGAGCGCCCGATGGAAGTAGCTCCGGTAAGAACAATCTGCGGCTTGTATTTCTTAATTAACTCCGCGAGAACATTAGTATAGGGCTCGTCCTGATAATTGGCCAATTTTCCATCCTCAACTACATAAACCCTGTCTGCTCCATACCAGATTAACTTCTCAATCTCGCCTTTCAGGTTGTTTCCTAAAACCACCGCCGAAACATCAGTATTTAGAGTCCTGGCCAATTCGCTTGCTTTGGCTAATAACTCAAATACTACCGGCTGGACCTTCCCTTTTTTCTGTTCGGCAAATACCCAAACTCCTTTATAATCCTCTGTCCTGACTCCCCTGGCTTTCTCTTCCGGCTTCTCCAGAAGGATTGCTTCAAACTTGCAGACTGATACGCACGCTCCACAGAGATTGCATTTGTGCAAGTCAATCACTGCCTTTTTACCCCGCCCTTGCGAGCAAGGGCTGGGTTTATCTACGATGCTGATTGCGCCGAAAGGACAAGCCTTCACGCATAACGTACAACCAGTACATTTTTCTTCTATTATTTTAATAGCCATAATCTATATCACCTTACTTCATCTTTAAGCAGTTCGACTAACTTCTGCGTAACCTCTTCAGGCTCTCCGTGAAAAATCTGTCCGC
>CAYMKG010000177.1:0-2187 GCA_964391145.1 uncultured Planctomycetales bacterium | reverse complement strand
AAGCAGAAATTACTCCCGGTTTACATAACCTGATAACTTTAGCTATTGCTTTTGAACCTTCTAAAAACTCTTTCATCCCGCACCTTTTAAATATTCAAAAATACACATTTCTAATTTATCCCGCATCTTTAGGAATGGCCTAAAAGGTGCGGGATTCATTTTTCTTCAGGAACCATTTCAATATCCTGCTTCGGACAAATGGATGCGCAATTGCCGCAACCCTTGCAGTAATCATAATCGCAGTAAAAGGTATTCTTTTCAGTGCCCTCTATACATCCTTCCGGACAAATCAAAGCACATAATTTGCAGGCAATACAATTTGTTTGCAAAAACCTGGGTTTTTGGCCTGTTCGCCAGGAACCGGTTTTATTTTTCCGGCTTGAGCCGGGTTTGGCAATTATGGGCCCAAACATTATTCTTTCTCCTCAATTTTTTTTATAAACTCAAAGCCTCGTTTTACCGCCTCAAGGTTTCCTTCCTGGATTTTGCCGGTAAAACGCCTCCTCACCGCTTCCTGAATGGTTTCCAGATCCAATTCTCCAGTTGCGGCAGCGTAAGCACCCAGGAGAACGGTATTACCTAACGGTCGGCCGATAACCTCCTGAGCAATATTATTGGCCGGCACTGCGTATATCTTCTGTTTTAATTTTGGCCTGGGTATCTGGATACCTTCTCTCTCATTAATTACCACAATACCCTTTTCGCTAAGCCCGGCCAGACAATTAGACCCCCGCATTAAAGTTGAGTCCACAATAATCACATAATCGGGCTCGTAAATCTGACTCCTTATGCGCACAGGATTGGCATCCACCCTTACAAAGGCATTCATGGGAGCCCCCATCCGCGCCGCTCCAAAATGCGGAAAGGCATAGGCATATAGCCCTTTGATAAAATAAGCCTCACCTAAAATATTTGCGGTTGTAATTGCTCCTTGCCCGGCTCTTGCGTGGATGCGAATTTCCTTCATTTATTATCTCCGTTTAGCGCTATTGAAAAAACATCATTTTATAATACAAAAATTCATCTGTTGTGTCAAATATTTTCAGTTGACAGAATAGAAGAAAGTTCATCCAGGCATCTGAATATCGGCTCAGCTTTGTCGTAATTAAGCGTGCCTAAGCCGCAAGATGGCGTAAGAATCAGCCTCTTTTTAAGCACCTCAGGCTCTAAACCTTTGTTAATCAATAGCTTAAATCCATTGTGGAGCTTCTTCATTAAAGCGCGCGCGTTTATTTCCGGACCGAAATCTCCTGTGGGCACAATCCCCCAGGCCAGTATTCCCCCTCTTTCGAAGAAACCAATAAGATTCTGGGCATAAAGCAAAATACGCTCAAGGAAGTTAAACGCATCAAAGCTGATGACGTCAATCTTAGGGATTTCGGTAAAAATGGACCAATCTGTGTTTCCGCAACAATGAACCCCTAATAAAACAGGATTTTCATCAATAAATTCTGAATCCTTTACCAAATCTTGTATATATCTCTCCACAACCTCCTTAAAATCTTCACCCGACTCAGCCAAAGAATTCACTACTTCTTCTCTGTTTATCGGCACATAAGCAGAGCCAAAACTACCCAAATATGGCTCGTCAATAAATACTATCATCTTCTTTTTAAATTTCTTAAAAAGTTTTATCTGCCACGCCGCCTTCATAGCTACAGTTTTTAAAATTGCTTGCATAAAATCATAATCGTGCAGAAGAGCTCTTCCATTTTCATCCTTTATGCTCGCCGCAGTAGTAAATGGACCGGTAACCTGACATTTAATATACTCTACATCTTTCAAATCAGACCTATCTAATCTTTGATAGAACCTGTGTAAGCCTAAAGCAAAATCCTCAGAGATTCTAAAATAATCCAAATCCTCAGCCTCTAGATGCTCGTAGAATTTTAAAAGTTCTTCGTCTCTTTTTTCTGGATTAAAAACAACGCCTTTGTTGTCTACTTTAATGCAAGGCAATCCCTCACAGAACTGCGCCACCATCCCTTCGCGTACATCCCTTCTGGGAAGCTGCGGCCAGAAAGGAACTTTGGGCGTGTATTTAAAAATTAAATCCAGCGCCTCTTCTGTATCCTTATGCGGCAAACTTCCAATTCCTGTGGTTAATCCTCTTATGTCCTTCACTTCCGGTTCTGGTTTTGACGTTTTTTTATCTCAGAGGTCAAATCTCTGGTTAATTTTTTAAGC
>CAYMKG010000176.1:0-2215 GCA_964391145.1 uncultured Planctomycetales bacterium | reverse complement strand
CGATATCTATCTGTGATTTCTGGTTTAACCTTATTTCTTCAAGCAGCGCTTCAAGCACATCGAAACAGCCAAACAAATTATCGATGATCTCTGAGTCTACCTTTATCTTCTGGCTACGGAGCGCATCGAGAAGATCCTCCGCCTGATGGGAAAGTCGAGCGAGCTTCTCAAAGCCCATAGTTGCTGACATTCCCTTTAAGGTATGCACGGCGCGAAAAATTTCGTTCAATGAGTCTAAATCAGAAGGTTTCTCCTCGAGCTTTACCAAACACTGGCTGATAATATTTATATACTCCTGTGATTCAGCCAGAAATATCTCCCGGTAACTTTCCTGCATAGCAATCTATCCTAAGTTCCTAAGTTATAGATTTAATTATAATCTCCAAACCTGCGGGGTTAGGAATCAAGAAGAAATGTCCGATTATCGAGGTGGTTTCTTCCCGAAACTCCGATTCTATCAACAAGGCATATTTTGAGACGCAGCTTAATTCAATTAGCAGATAGTCAACCATAGCCCCGGCCATATCTACGACTATCTCAGGAGCACAAGGAACCAGCCCCATACCGACAAAACTTGATAAAGCTCCCAAGTAAGCATTTGCCAGGATAACGCCTATTTCTTTTAGCGCAGAGCGCTCTAATTCCGTAATTACGCTGCCGTTTGAAACCGGCTTTCCCGTCATAAGCGATGCCAGGTTCAAAGCATCCTTCTGAGAAAAAACAAAGAGTATGGTGCTTGGCAAATCCCCCAGAACCCGGAGAACCAATCCGACTACTAATTTATCCGTCCCGCCCACAGTTTCAGGCACATTCTCTATAGGCAGAAAATGTATCTTGGGAACAACAATGGTCACTTTTTTATTGAGCAATTGTGAAAGTGCGGTTGCGGCATTACCCGAACAGATATTGCCAACTTCTTTTAACGCGTCCTTCTGAACTTCGTTTAGAATAATCTCTTCCATAATTTATTAAACCAGCGCTTTTCTCACCGCTTCAATTACCCGCGAGGGCTGGAAGGGTTTGGTAATGAAGTCTTTGGCTCCGGCCCGAATTGCCTCGATTACTAAATTCTGATGCGCCATTACCGAAACAACCAAGATTTTAGCATCGGGGTCAAATTTGATAATCTCTTTCACCGCGCCGATGCCGTCCAGCTCCTCCATCATCGGCATAACCACATCCATAGTTACCAAATCCGGCTTAAGTTGCCTGTATTTTTCCACTGCCTCCTTGGCAGTGGAGGCTTCTCCGCAAACCTTATGTCCCTGTTCTGTAAGAATCTTACTTAACATCTGACGCATAAACACCGCGTCATCCACAATCAATACCTTCGCCATAACTCCTTCTACTTTTTAAAGTTAGATGTTAATTAATTTTTAAAGTTGATTTACATTATTATAATTGTGAAACTGCGGCGTGTCAAGAAACAAATCTAAAGCCTTAATCTTCTGTTCTATCCATCCTTAACTGGCTAATCTGCTCTGAGACCAAGCCCAGCATAAAGATAAGCACAGAGGTAACTAAGAGAAACACCGCCATATTGGTAAAGCGATGGGCGGTAATAAAGGTATAAAGATAATAAAGGAACCCGCTTAAAAGGAAGAAAAAACTCACCGGCAGAAACACACGCAGAGGGGAAAAAAAGGTTGCAATCCTGGCAATAATGAGCAAAAACTTTATCCCGTCTGAGAACAACCTAATCTTACTCCTTCCGCTTCGACGGCGGCAGAAAGATACCGCTACATATTTTATTGTTCTGCCCGTCTTTAAAAACGCTAAGGTCAGGGTAGTAGGATATGAAAAACCGTTGGGAAGCAGATAAAGAAACTTTAAAGCAATGTCTCTTTTGACCAGGCGAAAACCTGAGGTCAAGTCCAAAATATCAAACTGGGTGACATAACCGGCAAACAGATTATAAAACCTGTTGGCGAGGTTGCGCAGCGAGAAACCAGAGAAATCCCTTGCCCCAATTACCATATCATAGTTATTGACCTGGCTAAGCAAGCGAGGAATTTGTTCGGGCGGGTGTTGCCTGTCGCCGTCTATTAATAAAACAACCTCAGCCCTTGCCTTTCTTAAACCGGTCTTTATGCTTGCGCCGTTACCGATATGGTAAGGATGAATGACTACCTCTGCGCCGCAGCTTTGAGCTATTTCCGCCGTCCTATCCTGAGAGCCGTCATCAACTACAATTATCCTGCAGGGATTAGCTAAA
>CAYMKG010000175.1:0-2251 GCA_964391145.1 uncultured Planctomycetales bacterium | reverse complement strand
CGAAGGCCTCTTTAGCGGGCATCCCGGAATCAATCCCATATGCCTTTGCCTCATAGCTGGCAGCGCAAACCACAGTATGTAGCTTATTTTCCCTTGAGCCCACAATCAGCGGCTTACCCTTTAGTCTGGGATTTACCGCCTGCTCAATCGAAGCAAAAAACGCATCCATATCAATGTGTAGAATCATGACTTACAGGGACTGTCCTTAAGCTTGATTTATTCAATAATCCGATTAATTCTCCATCCCAGGGTAGTATTATTGAAGGATATCTGGTATAGATCAAGGCCAGTACTTACAGAAAAGTAATTAATGACCTGCCTTCCCTGTTTTTCCTGCCAATTATAGGTAATTTGTTTGATTCTGTATTTCTTATCTCTCCAGATAAACACGCGAGGTATGATTTTACCGTTCCTAAACCAGGCAAACACCTGGATTCTCTCATTCAACTCCTCAGGCTGATACTCTTCAGCTTCCGGGATGTGCCTATCCCATCGTGCGTGTGGATTAAAACCAGACTGGGCCATAATGTTCTGCTATTGGTTGAAATTTTTGCCTTGACAAATAAACCACTTATGATATACTTAAATTGCCCTACCAAGGTAGGGCAGAACCAAACATCCCTCTGACTTCGGTCAGAGGGAATTTTATTTATTAGACCGCAACTCCATTTTCTTTCTTAATTTCTTCAAATCGATAAACTTAGCCTGTTTTAAAAGCTCTACAGAAACATGATCTTTAGTTGATATAACTAAGCAACTCTTTCTGTAAGCTCTCATATACTTAAGTAATGCCTCGAAATCACTATCTCCGGAAAACAAAATAAAAGCTCCAAACCCATCCCGATTATGAACTGCATCAATGGTTAATTCTACATCTAAATTACCCTTATGAAAACCGCCTTTTTCAAGCTCAACGTCCTTTATGAATTTCACTTTTTTCGTCCTCACAATATATCCGATTATCTCTAAAAAATCTAAAAATTTTCTTTGTTTAATATGATTTGGGTCATATGCTGTATAGAAATAAATTCTACCAAAGTTAGTTTTTCTTTTAAAATACTCGATTAATTTCAAGAAATCAACACGCCAACCGAGCTTCTTCTGTGAATGATAAATATTGGATGCGTCAATAAATACATAAACTTTGCCTTTGATAAATTTTTCAATCATAATTTACTACACAATATTACACCGATAAGTGTAATATGTTACACCTTTAATATTTTCTTACTATAGTTATTAGCTTGCCAATTATAGCGAATTCCTCAAATATCGGCGGGTAATGTTTATTGGCTGCTTCCAGGTATGCGGTCTTACCTGTATATCTTAGTCTTTTAAGCGTTGCTTCATCGCCTATCAGCGCTGCCACAACATCGCCATTCTGAGCAATCGATTGTTTTCTAATAATTGCAATATCGCCCTCTAGAATTCCCGCCTCAACCATACTGTCCCCTTTTACTCTTAATGCAAAGAGATTCGGCTGTCCGGCTAACAAATCGTCCAGCTCAACGTAGCCCTCTATATTCTCATAAGCCAAATCCGGACCGCCCGCGGGAATCGCCCCAAGTATCGGTATCTTTCTTAAAGTATCCCTTAACAACTCAATCGAGCGCGCCAAATTATTTGCGCGCTTCAGATACCCCTTTTTCTCAAGTGCTGTCAGATAATCCCTTACTGTTCCTGTGGATGAAAAACCCATATGCTCCGCAATTTCCCTGATAGTCGGCGGCATATTCTCATGAATCCTCTCCATAATAAACTCAAGAACCTTCTTCTGCTTTGACGTCAGCTCTTTCTTTTCTTTCATATCCAATCCCTCCTTCAATTCTATATATACCACACATTTGTGTGGATGTCAAGGGATTTTTTCTGACATTGCAAAAGACGCCAAAACCCACAAAGGTACAAAGAATTCATCGATGAGAAAAATTTTGCGCTTTTGCGAAACCTTTGCGCTTTAGCTGTGATTCTTGCAGCGTTATTTTTCTTTTAGAGGTGAGATTTGAAACTGGGGTTGTGCCTGGGTTTTTGGCTCAGGTGCCAATTCCCAGGGCAGTGTTTATTTTGTTTAAAATATCATCTTTTGCGCTGAATTTGGATATAAATGAGCGGCCGCCGATTACGCCCATTTGTTCCTCTTCCTCTTCTTTACTAATAATGCTGGTCAAGAATATTACGCGTATATTTTTTGTTTTTTCATTGTCTAATAAATTCTGCAAAGTTTGGCCCCCGTCCATTCCGGGCATCATCA
>CAYMKG010000174.1:0-2268 GCA_964391145.1 uncultured Planctomycetales bacterium | reverse complement strand
CGGTAACCCGCGTAAAATATTATCCAGCTAACTATAACTATAATCAGAGAATTCACCCCGCACCTTCCTTGTATTCGTGTTTATCTTTTAAGGTATGCGAACGAAACATTAGGAAAGAATTTGACAGAAGAACTTTCTTGAATAAAGGAGAAGGTGCGGGATTCATTGCTCTAGTTTTAAGAAATAATCGATTAATTTGTAACCCTTGTCAAAAAATAAATTGCTCTTCTTAGCCTCTTTTTCACTATAACATAAAAATCCGCCGCCGAATATATCTCGGCCAAAAATCCCAAACGGAACCGCCTCGGCCGTATGAGTTCTGACTGACAGCGGCGTAGGATGGTCGGGCAGAACTAAAATACGAAAATTCTTCTTGCGCTTAAAAGCGTTCAGTACTTTGCCCACAACAAAATGGTCAAATCTCTCAATTGCAGTAATCTTCTCTCTCAAATCGCCGTTGTGGCCCGCCTCATCGGGGGCTTCAATATGCAGGAATACAAAATCCTTGTCCTCTAATGTCCTTATCGCTGCCCTGGCTTTTCCTTCATAATCCGTATTGTAGTATCCGGTTGCCCCGGGAATATTGATAACCTCTAGCCCGATTATCTTGCCCAGACCTTTAATTAAATCTACGGCTGAAATTACGCTGCCGCTCAGATTATATTTTTCTTTATATGTCGGTAGATTTGGCTTACTTCCCTGCCCCCAAAGCCAAATCATATCTGCCGGATTCTCTCCTAAATCGATGCGTACCTGATTTATCTCATGAGAGGCCAGAATCTTAGACGATTCCCTCATCAAATTAACCACAAACTCAGCGCCTTTGCCCTCGGGAAGATGTCGGGAAACTTTTTTCCCGATAATATCGTGAGGAGGGAAACAATAAATATCCAATAATGTTTCCGGAGCGTCTTTTATAATCATAAGATTGCGGTAGCTTACGCCGCAATAAAATCTTAAATTCTGCGTGCCCAATTTTTGATTAAGACAATCAATCAGTATGCCTGCTTCTTTAGTGGTAATATGGCCGGCGCTATAGTCTACTAACGTATCATTATTTACGGTAACGAAATTGCAACGAAAGGCGATGTCCTTCTGGTCTAACTCGATTCCTAAATTGGCGGCTTCCAACGGACCCCGGCCGGTGTAATATTTTTTCGGGTCATAGCCTAAAATAGACATATTGGCTACATCGGAAGCCGGCGCCATTTTATTTGGAACGGTCTTAGTCTGCCCGAGCATGCCACAACGGGCTATAAAATCCATATTTGGGGTTTTCGCCGCTTCCAGAGGAGTCTTGCCGTTAAGTTCCTCCACTGGATAATCTGCCATTCCGTCGCCGACTAGGACGATGTATTTCATAATGATTAGCGTATAGCGTTTAGCGTAAAGCGTATAGAACTAATTATTAAACACTGTATTTAAAAGCTTTATTAATTTCTTTGCTAATTGTTCTCTATTTTTTACCTTTGTTCGATTGCCTTTTTTATCGATAATAAAGGCTCTGTAAGGATTAAGGCGGTTAGCCACTACCATATCTGCGCTAACCATATCTCGGGAACTCTTTGCCCTTTGGATAAGCGTCTTATCTGTAACTGTTGACTCTAATTTAAACATTACTAATATTGACTTTGGAGCGAAGCGGCGAATTAGAACAACGAGTTTTTCCAAAGGTATTAATTTTAACCTACAGCCTTTATCTGAATTTAGTTTCCCTTTCAATTTATATTCAGGCTTAAAGTCAGAAACCGCGGCCGAATGGATAACTATATCGTATTTCTTATTCTTGAGCTCTCTCTGCAGAATATCCTTCAACTCGCTAAAAAAGCGGAAACGGATTAAACGACTCAGTTTACCCCTTACCCTCTCTTCACCAGGCCCCAAAACCAAGGTTACCTCCGCTCTTCGAACCGCAGCTTCCCGAGCAAGTAATATACCGGTTCTTCCCGTAGCAACATTACTAATAATCCTTACGTCGTCTATAGGAACCCACGTAGGGCCGGCAGTGATGAGTATTTTTTTTCCTTTTAAACCCATTATTTAGCCAATTTAAGAACTACTTCCTTAAACACCGCTAAACCGCAAAAATTCCGCTAAACCGCAAAAATTCTTTGCGTCTTTGCGGTAATTTAGCGTCTTTGCGGCCTCAAGAATGGGTCAAAATTAATGTTTTCTTTGTTGTTAAATTACCTAAAATCAATAGCCAATCTCTCTCAATACTGCCTTTAAATTCGCCGAAATAACCCTCGGCTTCTTTACTGATTTTAT
>CAYMKG010000173.1:0-2271 GCA_964391145.1 uncultured Planctomycetales bacterium | reverse complement strand
GAGCCCAGGGCATCTCCTTCTAAATTCTGATGAGAGGTAATCAAGAATGTCTTATACTTGTGGATACAATCAATGACTTTTTTTAAGCTCATCCCATTAGACCTTCCTTTCTTATCCCGTTAAACCACGGCTCTTGTGAGATTCATCTTCCTCCTTTATCTTATCAAGCTCTTTCTGGATTTTTATGCTGTGTTCGGGGGTCTGGTCAAGCTTGAAATTAATCTCGGGGGTAAACCTCAACTTTATTCTCTGCCCTATTAGGCGCCGAATGAACGGCTTTGCGTTCTCCAGCGCCACCTGAGTGGATTTCTGTTCGGCTTCGCTGCCGAGAACACTAAAGTAAACCCAGGTATTCCTCAGGTCAGCAGTTAAATCAACGCGTATAATAGTAACAAAGCCCAGCCTTGAGTCTTTCAGCTCATCGTGTACGATGCTGCTTATCTCTCTTTTGATAGCCGCGATTATCTTTTGGCGCCTCATCCCCATTTTACAACCTCCCTCCTATCATATCATCTCCATCTCGTAATCTACTATACTGACTTGATTGAAATTTTCAACAAAATTAATTATTTTGCTGAATTCCCTATCGATATAGCCCTTGTCTTTCTGCACCCCTACAATAGCCAGAATGGATTTTTGCCACTTATCGCAGTCGCCAATCTCGCATATCGCTATGTTAAACCTGTTGCGCAGACGAGTCTTTAAACTATGCAGAACCATCCTCTTGGCTTTCAGGGAATTGGAATTTCCCATAAACAAAACGATTCTCAGAATAGCGACGACCATCCTCTATCTGCTTCTATCTGCCGCTAGTCCTCATATCCTGCCTTGAGAGAAGCAGTGAGCAATCCTATCCAGAGCCTCCTGCCTTGAGTTGATCCGCTGGTCTAGCTGCAGATGAAACAATCGATTTAATATTTTTTTATATTCCGGGCTCGGTTTTAATCCTAACTTAGTTAGGTCCTTTCCGGAAATATAAGGCCTCGCTTTATTATAGTATTTAAAGAATCTTTCTATATGAAGATTTAGTAATCTATTTTTATACTTAGCCTTAATCAGTAAAATAACCTCGAAGCTCAACGGCTCTAAAATGCGGTATATCTGGCTGGGGAGTAAATTTTTGCCCAGACTAGAAACTTTCGAAGGGCAAAATCTATAATAAGATATTATCCTTTTTGTATCGCCCTTGCGCAAACCGAATCTCTTGCAGAATTGATTTATCTGCCTCTTATCCACATTGCCTAAAAGGGCGGTGAGATACATAACCCACACATCCAGAGCCCTGCGCTCAGGGAAATTTTTTTCGTACCATTCGACTTCTCTCTTAATGTTTCTTAGAAATTTGAAATCTGCTTTATTCAATCTTATCCTGGGATGGATAAAATTAAACCCCACTAAGCTATTCAGCCGTAAAATGCAATTATAAGCTCGGGGTTCTTTTAAAATAAGAATAATTTCGCTTTTTAGACGATGAGGACTAACTCGCTTTAACATCCCCAAAATTTTGGCGTCTTTTAATAATTTTAAGGTGTGCGGCTCAATCCTGAATTTAAACCTTTGCTCAAAACGCACTGCCCTGATTATTCGGGTAGGGTCATCAATAAAACTCAAGTCATGCAAGACCCGAATGACCTTAGACCGCAGGTCTCGCCCCCCATGATAATAATCAACCAACCGGCCGAAATTGCGGGGCAGCAAATCAATAGCCAGGGCATTAATCGTGAAATCCCGCCTGGCTAAATCCTCCTGTATTCTTCCCGGCGAAACTGCGGGCAAACTGGCCGGATGGGGATACTTCTCCGAGCGGGCTGTTGCGATATCAATTTTTATTTTATCAGGTGTCGCTATTGTTGCTGTGCCGAAATGAGGATGGGTTTTTAATCTTGCACAGAGCCTTCGAGCCAATTCGGAAGCAAAGGCAAATGCGTCTGCCTCCACCACGATATCCAAATCGAAATTGGGCACGCCCAGAATCAAATCCCTAACAAAACCGCCTACCAGATAGGCGTGCGTTCTTTTCTTGGCAGCTACGTTGCGCGCTAAGTATATCAAGTTGCGTATATCCTTAGGTAATTTATTTAAATAGTGTTTCATAATATTCTATCAACTAAATATCCTAATTTCCTAATATCCTTTTTTAAGGGCGCGGATGGAACTTTTTGTGAATCGTTTTCAATCTATCCTTATTAATATGTGTGTAAACTTGAGTGGTTGAAATATCGCTGTGCCCGAGCATCTCCTGCACGCTCCTTAAGTCAGCTCCCCTCTCTA
>CAYMKG010000172.1:0-2316 GCA_964391145.1 uncultured Planctomycetales bacterium | reverse complement strand
AGGCCCCATCGGCAATAGAAAAAATCGAAAAAGAGGATTTAGTTTTTTTTAAAGCAAAGGATGCCGAGGGGAATGTTTTTGCATACGTTGTTATTGCCAAAAGGCGCGGCTATTCCAGTGATATAAAAACGGTGGTATCGATAGACCCTGAAGGAAAAATTATGGCGGTTGAGATTCTTGAACATAGGGAGACCCCAGGGATAGGCACGCGTATTGAAGAGGAGGAGTTTTTAAACCAGTTTAAAAATAAAAAAATCAGCGGGCAATTCGATACGATTACCGGCGCAACAATATCTTCCCGCGCGGTAATTGAGTCCATAAAAGAGAAAGCGCAAGAGGTTCTAAAGCAAAGCGAAATTTCCGAGACAATTCCCGATGGACAACATGGATAATAAATTATTATTATCGGTATCTCCCCATATTCATAAAAAGGAAACGACATCTAAAATAATGTGGGCAGTTTTTTTAAGCCTCTTGCCCAGCGGGGCGGCCGGGGTGTTTATATTCGGCCCTCGGGCGTTCTGGCTGATTATTGCCTGTATAGTTACCGCTGTGGTTGCGGAAATAATTATATTGCTCCTCAGGCATCAGAAGTTAACAATAGCCGACGGCAGCGCTGCTTTAACCGGTTTACTCCTTGCTTATAATCTTCCTTCCACTCTGCCAATCTGGATGGCTTGCGTGGGGAGTTTCTTTGCCATTGCTGTGGCCAAGCAAGCATTTGGTGGCCTGGGAAGGAATATCTTCAATCCTGCTTTAGCGGGTCGTGCATTTCTGTTGATTGCCTGGCCAAGATATATGGTCACCTTTACTAAACCCTTTATTTATCCAGATAGTGTAACCTGTGCTACGCCACTGTATCTTCTCAAAGAAGGTAAGGCAGAAAGTATTTTTCAAATGGGATTCAATTATTTAGATATGTTTTTAGGAAATCGTCCTGGTTGTATTGGTGAGGTTTGTATTGCTCTTCTTTTATTAGGAGCGCTATTTTTACTCTGGCGCAGGATTATTTCCTGGCATATCCCGATAAGTTTTATTTTTACTTTGGCGCTTTTAACCTGGCTGTGGGGCGGAGAGTCAATCGGAGAAGCGGATGTTTTGTTTTCCGTGTTGGCTGGCGGAGTAATTCTGGGCGCATTTTTTATGGCTACCGATTACGTTACGTCTCCTTTAACAAGGATAGCTCAATTAATTTTTGGATTTGGGTGCGGGTTAATCACCTTTGTTATTCGCAAATGGGGCGGTTATCCGGAGGGCGTCTCTTTTGCCATACTAATGATGAACGCTACAGTACCTTTATTGGATAGGTTTTTCTCTCCGCGCATTTACGGTCATATCAGGAGAAGTAATTTTCTGGCAAAAAGCCCGCAGTGATTGAACAGGCGCTTTAAAGGAAAATCAGACTCGATATGAAAGAGCTACTGAAAGAATTTACCAAAGGGATATCTCGAGAGAATCCGGTATTTATAATTGCATTAGGGCTGTGTCCGGCTTTGGCAGTTTCGATTTCCCTGGAGAATGCACTGGGTATGGGCGCGGCCGTAACCTTTGTGCTGGTTTTTTCCAATTGCCTCATTTCTGCAATAAGAAATATCGTGCCCAGCCGAATCAGGATTCCTTGTTTTATTGTAGTGATAGCTTCTTTTGTTACCATAGTTGAGTTGTTAATGGCTGGATTTTGGCCGCAGCTTGCTAAACAACTTGGGATATTTGTGCCGTTGATAGTAGTGAACTGTATAATTATGGGGCGAGCCGAAAGTTTTGCCTCCAAAAATAATATTTTACCTTCGGTGTTAGACGGGCTGGGAATGGGGTTGGGCTTTACCTTGGCTTTGTCCGCTATAGGGGTAATCCGCGAGCTCCTCGGCAGCGGCCGGATTCTGGCTCATATGGTATTAAAGGGTTGTCCTCCGGCAACAATAATGATTCTTCCACCCGGGGCGCTGCTTACATTGGGGATACTTATTGGCTTGATAAATTTAATCAAGTCTAAAAGAAAAGAATAATAATGATGGATTTGAGCGCAATATTGTCGATAATCATTGGAATGGTTTTTGTTAACAACTTTGTGCTTTCCAAGTTCTTAGGTTTATGTCCTTTCCTGGGAGTTTCCCGCAACACAAAGCCGGCAGTCAGCATGGGTTTGGCGGTTATTTTCGTTATGAGTTTGTCCGGATGTATAACCTGGCTGGTTTACCGGTTTATTCTCGTTCCGCTGGATTTAATTTACCTGCGCACAATTGTCTTTATTCTGGTAATCGCCAGCTTCGTACAGTTTGTAGAGATGGTTATACGTAAGATGTCGCCCGCTATTTA
>CAYMKG010000171.1:0-2349 GCA_964391145.1 uncultured Planctomycetales bacterium | reverse complement strand
CCAGCTTCGTACAGTTTGTAGAGATGGTTATACGTAAGATGTCGCCCGCTATTTACCGTGCCCTGGGTATATATTTGCCTTTAATTACCACAAATTGCGCGGTCTTAGGAGTTACTGTTCTAAATATCAATAAATTCTTCGTAAACGGCAAAGCCCTGCCGGGAAGTTTCGTCCTGTCGCTGCTTCAGTCATTTTTCGCCGGCATAGGCTTTAGCCTGGCTCTTATTCTGATGTCAGGCATAAGGGAACGCCTTGATTTGAACGACATTCCGAAATCCTTAACTGGTATTCCTATTGCTTTCATTGTTGCCTCTTTGATGAGCCTGGCATTTATGGGATTTAACGGATTTCGCTTTTAACCACAGATTCTTATACCACAAAGACACAGAGGCACAAAGAAGACTGCGACTCCAGGGTAAAAAGGAGAAACCACAGAGGACACAGAGAATAAAGAAAGAGCACAGAAGTTTTTTAAAATCTTAAAATTTCCTCTGTGCTTTCTCTGTGGCTCTGTGCTCTCTGTGGTTTAAAACCTTATGGAAGTTTTTATTCCGGTATTAATTTTGGGGAGTTTGGGTTTGCTATTTGGCTTGGGATTGGCAATAGCTTCTAAGAGATTCTCTGTGGTCACTGAGCCGAATTTAGAAAAAATTCTATCTTGTCTTCCCGGCGCAAACTGCGGCGTTTGCGGAAAGCCCGGTTGTATGGCTTTTGCCCAGTCGTTAATCAAGGGTGAGGTTTCGCTGGATTCCTGTCGTGCAATTAAAGAGAAAGAGAAAGAGAAAGTAGCCGAGATTCTCGGAGTAAAATTGGAGAAAAAGGTAAAGCAGGTTGCGGTTCTGCGCTGCGGCGGAGGCAAAAGGGTTAAGGAGAGGTTTCAATATAACGGCTTGCAGGATTGCATTGCCGCTAACATGGTTGCGGGCGGGCAGAAGGAATGCGTATATGGTTGTCTTGGTTTTGGCACCTGTGCGCAGGTTTGTCCTTTTGAGGCTATCAGTATGTCCGAGGAAGGTCTGCCAGTAGTTGATTTTGAAAAATGCCGCGCTTGTGGTAAATGCGTTGAAATTTGCCCGAAAGGATTATTTGCTCTGATTCCAGTTACCGCAAAGGTTATGGTCGCCTGTAGCTCTCATGAAATCGGGCGCAATACCCGTGAAGTTTGTTCTGTAGGCTGTATTGCCTGCCGGAAGTGCGAGAAGGTCTGCCCGGTTGATGCTATTCATGTGGTTGATAACCTGGCAGTGATAGACTATGACAGGTGTACTTCTTGCGGTGAATGCGTTAAGGTGTGCCCTGTAAAATGTATAATAATGTTTGACGCTAAGCTCGGCAGGGAGGAGATTAAATGAACCCAATCCTTCTTAAGAACACTAGAGTAAGGAATAGAAGGAAGGGCAGGGTGAATATAGCTGTTTTTGCTTCAGGCAGAGGAACGAATTTTGCTGCGATTGTCAGGGCAGTAAAGCGAAGGAAGATTTTCGCTAATATCTCTTTGTTAGTTTGTGATAACCCTAAAGCTCGGGTAATCGGCAAAGCAAAGAGGGCAGGGGTTCAAGTTCTTCTGATAAGACGGCAGGATTTTGCCAGCAAAAGAGATTTTGAAGAAAGAATTATTCAGCGCTTGGAGGAGGCCAGAATCGATTTGATTGTTCTGGCTGGCTTTATGCGGATACTCAGCCCGGAGTTTGTGCAGAGATTTAAATTTAAAATCCTTAATATCCACCCTGCGCTTCTACCGTCGTTTAAGGGGACTGAAGGAATAAAGGATGCCTTTGACTACGGCGTTAAGGTTACCGGAGTTACCGTGCATTTTGTGGATGAAGAAATGGACCACGGGCCGATAGTTTTACAGGAACCAGTTAGAATAAAAGAGGACGACACCCTTGAATCTTTAGAGGCGAGAATTCATAAGATTGAACATAAGCTATATCCGCAGGCTATTAGGTTGTTTATTGAGAACAGGTTAAAATTTGAGGGAAGGAAGGTTAAAATTCTTTAATTCCCTCTAAATCCCATCTGCTCATTCCAGCTTCAGTCCCGCTGGATAGGTTCCTCAAGTTGACTTTTAAAAAATCCTGAAATTGATAGGTATGCATAACATATGAGATTATTTTCCAGATTTCTTCCTCGGGAACCTGGCACAATTTGGAATCCGCCCCGAAGAACTTTAGACGTATGCGTTGAATGATCTGTTCAGTCAAGAACTGGCCAAGGTTTATTCTATGACAAGTTAAGTGCCGCCCTTCTTTGTCATTGATAATGGCAAGGCTTCCTCTTATATCCTGCAGGAGTCTTTTATATTGCTCCTCACCGGCAAGAGCATTGTTATACATTTTTTTTAAATCT
>CAYMKG010000170.1:0-2476 GCA_964391145.1 uncultured Planctomycetales bacterium | reverse complement strand
CCCGTCCCTGAGGAAGCAAAAATAAACACATCGTTATCCGTCTGGAATACATATTTCAGGCTTTCTTCGGCCTGTTTTAAAATTTCCTGAAACTGAGGGGTGCGGTGATGGATTATCGGCCGGCTCAGCGCCTCGGTTATTCCCGACGGCAGAGGAGTCGGTCCCGGCGTTAACAAATAACTCTTCTTCATTTAGACACTCCTGATTGTTAAACTGTTATATTGCTATACTGCTCTATTTATATTGCTTTTACAATATAACAATATAACAATTGACAATTTAGCAATAAAATTATTATTTCTTCTTGGCGAAAATCACCTCGTCAACCAGCTTGTATTCTTTTGCCTCTTCGGCCGACATAAAGAAATCCCGGTCGGAATCCTTTTGAATCCTTTCCAGCGGCTGGCCTGTATGTGAGGAAAAGATTTCGTTTATTTGGTCGCGCAGTTTTAAAATCTCTTTAGCGTGCCGGGAGATATCCTCGGCTGCCCCCTGAATTCCTCCCCAGGGCTGGTGGATCATAATTCTTGAGTTCGGCAATGCAAAGCGCTTGCCCTTTGTGCCGGCGCACAAAAGCAGCGCCCCCATACTGGCAGCCTGGCCTACGCAATAGGTAGCTACATCCGGTTTGACAAACTGCATTGTATCATATATCGCCAGGCCCGCGGTAACCGAACCGCCAGGACAGTTAATATAAACGTTTATTTCTTTATTCACATCCTCCATCTGCAAGAAAAGCATTTGAGCAATGACAAGGTTGGCTACGTTATCGTCAATAGGCGTGCCAATAAACACAATACGATCTTTCAAAAGCCGGGAGAAAATGTCATAGGCGCGTTCATAACCTCGTGGGGTCTGTTCAACAACCATCGGTATTAATGTCTGCATCTTTTGACTCATTGTTCACCTCCGTCTTCCAAAAGTAGCGAGTAGCTACTCTCTACTCACTACCCAAGCTGCCTGCCTTAACAGAAATTCAATCACCCTTTGTGCCATTTTATCATCCCGGACAATATTTTCCCGGCGGGCTACCTCCTCCAAAACCAGATAGATGCGCACCTGTTTTTCTGCCGCAGGCTTCAGGTTTTCCCTTAGGGCATGCCTTTGCTTCTCGATCTCCTCCTTGCTCATTCCGCGCAGGGCTAAATCCATCTCCGACTGCCTCTGAAGCCTCTCTAACTGTTGAGTAATTAAGCTTGCTGGAACCTGAAAATTAACCTGCTTAAGTAAGTGTTCAATAATGCTGTTCTCTAAATTTATCTGCTGGGCTCTTGTCTTCTCTAAATAAATTTGCCTCTCTAAAACTCTTCTTAGCGTTTCAAAATCCGGATACCCTAAGCTGTGCGCTAAATCCTCTTCCGACATCTGGCTATAGTTCTGCATGAGCTTATCCAGAGCCCGGCTTATTTCATCTTCGCTTACCTCGATATTTTTGTATTCCAGCTTCAGCCCCTTATAATTCTTAATGTCTATTTTTGGTTTTATCTCCAGGCTGGCCTTGAAACTCAAATTATCCTTATCTAAATTAACATCTGAAATTTCCGGCAAACTGATAGCCTCAAGCTGCGTTTCTCCCAAAGCCTGATTGTATATCTCTGGGAGTAACTCCTTCAGCGCCTCTTGATGGGCAACAGCAGAATAATGCTTCTCTAAAATGTCCCGGGGCACATTGCCCGGACGGAAGCCGGGAATCTTTGCCTCTTTATTCAGCCTATTGTAAACCTGATCAAATTTCTTCCTTACAATATCTCCTTCTACCTCAACGGTCAATTCGCGCAGATTGCGTCCTATTTTTTTTACTTGTGTCTTCAAAACCTCGTTCCTCCTCCTTTTACCTTTAACCTTTAACCTTTCACCTTTTACCTTTCACCTTTACTCACATTCTGAACTTCTCCCCAAGGTAAATATCCCTTGCCTTGGAGTCGTTAATTAAATCCTCAGCACCTCCCGAAACGAGAATCCTTCCCTCCGCTATTAAATATGCCCGGTCAGTAATCGAAAGAGTCTCTCTCACATTATGGTCGGTAAGCAGAATCCCCAAGCCCTTATTCCTCAAATCCCCGATTATCTCCTGAACCTCACTGACCACAATGGGGTCTATACCGGAAAACGGCTCATCAAGTAATATAAAAGAGGGGTTACATACCAGCGCGCGGGTAATCTCCAGCCGCCTTCTCTCTCCGCCGGACAGTGTGTAAGCCCGGTTCTTTGCCAGATGGGCTATGTTTAACTCTTCAAGCAGTGCGTGGAGTCGCCTCCTCCTTTCCCGACGGCTTAATGGCAATGTTTCCAGTATAGCCATTATATTTTCCTCAACAGTAAGCTTTCTGAAAACAGAGGGCTCCTGAGCAAGATAGGCAATGCCGAAGCGAGAGCGCTTGTGAATTGGAAAGCGGGTAATATCTTCGTTATCAAAAATAATCCGGCCTTGATTAGGATGAATAATCCCTACAATCATATAAAAGGTGGTGGTTTT
>CAYMKG010000169.1:0-2502 GCA_964391145.1 uncultured Planctomycetales bacterium | reverse complement strand
AGGTCCCAAGGGTCCGGCTGTTCGCCGGTTAAAAGGGTACGCGAGCTGGGTTTAGAACGTCGTGAGACAGTTAAATGACCGTTAGCTGTCTATAAATCTGGCTATATGCTGGAAAAACTGAGTATTCCATATTACTACTTGACGATTTAGTCTCTATATTGTAAAATATTGTCAAGGAGTAAAAATATATGGATGCAGTTAATCAGCAGGAAAGGCCAGGCGGGATAGCATCTTATTATATCACCGGTTTTGTTGACGGAGAAGGTTGCTTTTCTGTAACTATCCAGAGAAGCAAAAATGTGAAATTAGGGGTTCAGGTTATTCCTGAATTTCACGTTTCGCAACACCAGAATAGAACTGAAGTTCTTAAAGCGATTTATAAGAAGTTTGGTTGTGGTTATATAAAACCAAATGATTATCACAACACGAGAGATTTAACTTCAGTTTATGTTGTTCGCAACCTAAAGGCTCTCCGCGACAAAGTGATACCGTTCTTTAAGAAATATCCCTTTATCTCATCAAAGCAGCAGGATTTTGAAAAATTTGCTAAAGTGGTAAACTTGATGAGTAAAGGAGGGCATTTAAGAAAGGACGGTTTGGTTGCGATTTTGAAATTAGCATTCTCAATGAATGCCGGTGGTAAATATCGTAAGTTAAAACTAAAAGATGTTATTTCCGCACTGGAATCCTCAGAGACTGTACGCCAGAATAAATAAGATACAGTCCGAACTGCATGGCGACATGCAGAATCAGATAGAAATATCTGGTCGCCCTCGATAAGAATATCGAGGGTCATAAAAGTAACAGAATGTCGGTCTCTATCTGGTGTGGGCGCAAGGATACTTGAAGGGGAGTTCTCCACAGTACGAGAGGACCTGGAGAAACGAACCTCTGGTGTTCCAGTTGTCTTGCCAAGGGCAAAGGCTGGGTAGCTATGTTCGGAAGGGATAAGCGCTGAAAGCATCTAAGCGCTAAGCCCACCCCAAGAATAGGTATCCCTCTCTTGACCGCGAGGTTAAGAGTGAAGGCAGGTTGAAGACTACAACCTAGATAGGCGCGAAGTGTAAGGCCCGTAAGGGTTTTAGCTAACGCGTACTAATCGCCAAACGGCTTGACCTTTTTATATAACCGCAAAGACGCAAAAACGGCCGCAAAAACGCAAGGGTATGGTTTATAATTAGATTTTGCGCTTTAGCGGTAATTTTGCGATTTAGCGGTTTAGATTTCCCAGCGACAATACTGAGGAGGAAACACCCGTTCCCATTCCGAATACGGTAGTTAAGCTCCTCAAGGCCGATGGTACTATATTCGCGAGGATACGGGAGAGTAGGTAGTCGCTGGGATTTTTTTTAAATTACTGAAACACTGAAAAAAACTGAAGCACTGAAAAAGATTTCAGTGCTTCAGTGAAAAATTCTACGTCTTTTCCTCCTTTATTTTACTCAATTATTATAGTATAATTCTAACTGTCTTCCCCCACAAATTTACAAAATTTTCTTTTAGAGGCAGGAAATTTAGTTGTTAATTAGGCTAAATATCTTTAATATAAATAGACAGTATGAGAAATAGAGGTGGATTAAATACGCAAGTCCGATATCTGAGGGGAGTCGGGCCCAAAAAGGCCAAGCTATTTGGCAAAATTGGCATAAATACTGTGGAAGATTTGTTCTACTGCTTTCCTCGCCGATACGAAGACCGCACTAATTTTCAGCCGATTTCAAAACTTCAGGAAGAAAGGTTTCAGACAATAAATGCGGCGGTTTTGGGGAGCTCAGAGCGACAGTCTTGGAAAAGGAGAGGTTTCAATATCCTTGAGGTAGTGGTGGGAGATTCTACCGGCAGGATATTCTGCGTTTGGTTCAATCAGCCCTATTTAAAGAATTATTTTAAGGTCGGGCAAAGATTGATTCTTTACGGTAAAGTTCAAAAATATTCGGGAAGGCTGCAAATAAATTCACCAGAATTCGAAATAATTTATGAAGAAAAGGCGGACCCGATAGATATGGGAAGGATAACCCCTATTTATACACTTCCGGAGGGACTGACTCAAAGATATTTTCGGCGAATTCTAAAGAGCGCTCTCGATAAGTATCTACCCGATGTTGCAGATACTTTACCCTACGATATAAGAGCAAGAAATAACTTGTTAAATTTGGCCAGGAGCCTGAGAGGCATACATTTCCCTTCGGATTTAAATCACTCAAAGGAGGCTTATCGCAGATTAGCATTTGAAGAATTCTTCCTGTTTCAGATTCTCCTGCTTCTTAAGAAATTAAAGAAAAGGCAGTATCCGGGCTTGGTTCACAGGGTAGAGGGGCCGCTGTCAGACGGCTTTCTCAAGAAACTGCCCTTTGAATTAACTTCAGCGCAGATAAGGGTTATTAACGAAATAAAACAGGATATGGTTCGCCCTTTACCAATGAACCGGCTCTTACAGGGTGATGTGGGTTCGGGCAAAACAATTGTGGCGATGTTTGCTTCTGTTTGTGCTATTCAAAGCGG
>CAYMKG010000168.1:0-2539 GCA_964391145.1 uncultured Planctomycetales bacterium | reverse complement strand
TTATCCTTCGGCTTCTTAAACAGGTCAAGGAACCTATCCTCGTATTCCTTATACACTCCCCACTTATCCAGCTCTTGCTTTAACTCATTTGCCTTAGCGATATCTTTTTGGGACAACTCAAACAGCTTTTCTATCTTTTCTTTTATTGATTGGGGCAGGCGGGTTAAGCTGGTTAAGGATTTCTTTATTTTTTCGATTTCGGCGTCACTAATCGGACCGGGGCCGCCGGGCAGACTGATGCCCTCTTTAAGATAATCCACGAGTTTATTGATTTCTCCCTCGATATACTGTGCCTGCTTTTCCAATCCTTTTAAATCCAGGTTGAGATTTAAAATCCTCTTTAATTTTCCCAATATTGCCAGAACCGCTTTGGGGTTTCCTATCTGAATGGTGTATATCGGAATCTCTCCCAGAAGGCAGAATCCGGAAAATCCCTTTTTCTTGGATAATCCCAAAAACAATCCGTTTAAACCGCTGATCTCTCCTTCGCTCATTACCTTGAGATTAAATTTTTCAAGAGACTTGAGTAATTCTTTGTTGGTAGCAGCACACCAGACATTTGGCGCCTGGGTATGGTCAATCGGAGCAGGCATCGCCGCAAAGCTTACAATGAGCTTTACCTTATATAAACGCGCTACTTCTAAAATGTTTTCGGAATAATCCGCTGCTTTATTTAAATCCGGCTGGGCATTGCTGAGAAAGATAATCAAATCGTTAGCTGCTGTTTTTGAGCCGGCTTTTGCGTTGGGATTCTTCCAGTAATAAAAGTAATTTTGCGGTAACTCCCTGGAGTTCAGTATTCCGTTTTTTATCTTGCTCGATGTGGGATAAAAATAATCGGCGCTATTCAGGTAAGCAAATGTTTCGGATTTCAAATTCTCCACTAAATAGGTTCCGCTCCTTAAAGCGACTTCACCCATTCCCGGCCAAGCGACAACAAGAATAGGCTTCACCAGACGAGGCCTCTTTAAGAATTTAATATTTTTCTGCATATGTTTTAAAAAGTTTGTTAATTTTAGAGAGGTTTATCAAACCTAAAATTCTTAAGAAAATCTTCTAATATTTTGGCTCCGTTATAAAGATAATCGACCTTTATGTATTCGTTGCTGCTGTGCGCGCAGCCAGAGCAGCTAAAACCTGTTGCAACTGCGGGGATATTTCTTCTCTGAAAGAAGCTAAGCACCGTCGCGCCCTCACAACCGCTTATTTTTGGTTTTATTTTATGTGCAGCCATTGAATTTTTTAAATATTTCACTAAAGGATGGCGGCAATCAATCTGCGCCGGAGGCTGGGCTGCCATAATCTCGACTCTGAACTCGCGGGTATAATTATTAATGGCCCTTCTTATATCTTGAATAATCCTCGTTGCGGACATTCCGGGCAGAAATCTAAAATCCAGCTCAAACTCGCACCAGTCGGCAACCATATTGACCTTATCTCCACCGGCAATCTTACCGATATTTATTGTCGGAGGGCGAAGAAAAGGATTTCTCTTATAGCTAAACTTATGAGACTTTATTCCCGATAAAGCCTCTAATGCTAAATCAATAGCGTTTGTGCCCTTCCAGGGATAAGCTCCGTGCGCAGACTTTCCCTTTAGCCTTACCTTAATATGGAGTAAGCCCTTCTGCACAACTATAATCTTAAACTCATCGGCATCCAGAATAAGGGCAGCTTGTGGCTTCAGTATTCCTCTATCTAATAAAGGAATAAGACCGAAGGTTGAGCCGGTCTCCTCATCAGCAGTAGCGGTTAAGATTAAATTATAACTCAAAATTTGATTTTCTTCAACCAGACTCTTGATTACTTCTAAAAGAACAGCTAAATTACCCTTATCATCGGAAGCCCCCCGCCCATAAATGCGCCCGTTATGCAATCTTGCCGCAAAAGGTGGAAATCTCCAATTCCGGCCAGCCGGGACTGTATCCAGATGAGGGGTTACCAAAAGGCTTCTGTTTTTATCCTTCCCCTTCAAAATAGCCACTACATTACTTCGATTCTTTTTAAATTCGTAGATCTTTGGTTTAAGCCCTAAATCTGCCAAAAAGGTTTTTACAAAACAGGCAATTCTATATTCATTCCCCGGCGGATTCTCCGACGGTATACGAATTAATTGCCGGGTTAATTTAATTAGATTCTCTTGGTCTATCATTGCTATTTATTATACCATCAAATCAATAAAACGCGAAAATTATCTCCTATCAATTCTCGGGACTAATAAAATTGTGTGGTCAAAAAAAAGGACAGGCACACTGTAACGCATAAATTTATTTTTGCCTGTCCTTAATATTAACTATTTCTTATGACAATCCGCGCAGGCTGTTGGCCCGGTTTGCTTATCCTTGTGGCAATCTATGCAATTTTTATGAAAAGCGTTCATCGGATTCACTTCAGTCTCTTTCGTATGACAGGAGCTGCATTTCGGAGTATCTAAACCCGCATGATGGCATTCTTGGCAAGAAGTTAAATCAGTGTGCAACTTATGAGAGAAGGCGACATCGCCAAAAGAGCACTTTAAGGTTATTATTTCTTCTTGCGC
>CAYMKG010000167.1:0-2550 GCA_964391145.1 uncultured Planctomycetales bacterium | reverse complement strand
CGAGATACTGCCGATAGCGCAACGACGACAGCTTTAAAAAATTTAAAATAATGAAAATAAAGCGACGCAAAAGCCGGGAAGTAAAAATAGGTAATATCACGATAGGAGGAGCTAATCCTGTAGCCGTTCAATCGATGGCTAAAACATTTACTTCGGATTTACCTGCTACCTTAAGGCAGATACAGAGGCTTCAAAATTCAGGTTGTCAGATTGTCCGAGTAGCGGTCAGGGATAATAAGGATGCTGCAAACTTAAAAAAGATAAAGCAGGGGATTGCCATTCCCCTGGTTGCGGATATACACTTTAGTAAAGATTTAGCCCTCAAGGCTATTGAGAGCGGTGTTGATAAAATTAGATTAAATCCCGGCAATATCTATAAGAAGAATGAAATTAAAGAGATTGCCGAGGCAGCAAAACAGGCTCATATACCAATAAGGGTAGGTGTTAATTCGGGATCTTTAAGAAGGGTTAAAGGTAAAAGGTTAAAGGTTAAAGGTATTGCGGATATAATGGTTAAGGAAGCCTTAGATTATATAAAGATTTTAGAAAAATTTAGTTTTTGCGATATTGTTGTTTCTTTAAAAGGCTCGAATATTTTTGATACCATAGAAGCGTACCGTAAGATGGCTAAGATTTGCGATTATCCCCTGCATTTAGGAGTAACCGCAGCCGGGCCGAGTTCTGCGGGAACCATAAAGTCAGCGATAGTTATAGGAGGGTTGCTTTCCGAGGGTATTGGTGATACAATAAGAATATCGCTTACCGACAGTGCGGTTCGCGAAGTAGAGGCTGCCTATAATATCTTAGAGGCGTTGGGTTTAACTTGCGCAAGGGCGGAGATTATCAGCTGCCCTACTTGCGGCAGGTGCGAAGTTGACTTGATTAAAATAGTTAAAGAAATAGATAAGAAAATCAATCAGTCCATAGTCCATAGCCCACGGTCCATAGACAAAAACTATCGACTATTGACTATTGACTATCGACTGCCACTGAAAGTGGCAATAATGGGCTGCGTGGTTAACGGCCCAGGCGAAGCAAAGGATGCAGACATCGGAATTGCGTTTGGAAAGAAAGAAGGATTGCTATTTGAAAAGGGAAAGCCAATTAGAAAGGTTTCAACTGATAGGTGCGTGAGTGCGTTATTAGAGGAGATAAGTAAGTTTAGGAAGTTAGGTACTAATGTTTTGGTCAAAAGCCTTCATCCCAACGTTAAAAGAGACGCCGCAAGAAGCTGAATCGGTAAGCCATCAGTTAATGTTGCGCGCAGGCCTCATCCGGCCTCTTATGGCAGGGGTTTATTTGTATCTGCCGCTGGGTTACAGGGTCTTAGATAAAATCGAGAACATAGTCCGTCAGGAAATGAACGCTTGCGGAGCTCAGGAATTATTACTCTCCGCGCTTCAACCGGAAGAATTATGGACAAAATCTGGCAGGGATGAGGAGATAGGCGAGGTGATGTTTCGCTTTACCGACCGCCGAGGGCGTAAGCTGAGTCTTGGCCCAACGCACGAGGAGATAATTACGGGATTGGTTAGCAATCATGTTTTTTCTTACAGGCAACTGCCCTTAATTCTTTATCAAATACAGGTTAAGTTCCGGGATGAAATCCGCCCAAGGTTTGGCCTGGTTCGCTCCTGTGAATTTATAATGAAAGACGCTTACAGTTTTGACCTGGATGAAGAAGGCCTTAAACAAAGTTATGATATAATGCTTAAGGGATATAAGCGCATATTCACAAAATGCGGTTTGAGTTTCAAGGTCGTGGAGGCCGATCCCGGCGTTATGGGCGGCAATTTATCTCACGAGTTTATGGTACCTGCAGAAAGCGGGGAGGATATAATCTTATGCTGCCCCAATTGCGGATTCCTCAGGAGTCAAATCAAGAATCTATCTAACTGCCCTAATTGCAGCAATGAATTACAAAAGTTAAATACCATTGAGGTCGGGCATATTTTTCAATTAGGAACTAAATACAGTAAAATCTTTAAGGCAGAAATCCTCGACCAGCAAGGAAGCAAAAAGCCGATCATTATGGGCTGCTACGGCATCGGTGTTTCCCGATTAATACCGGCGATACTTGAACAAAATTACGATGAAAATGGAATCATTTGGCCGAAAGAGGTTGCTCCATTTGATATTATTATATTGCCCCTTGAGGTGGGTAAGAAAAAGGTTTATGAGACAGCGCTCGGTGTTTATAATAATCTAAAAAAGAGGGGTTTTGAGGTTCTCCTGGATGATCGCGATGAGCGGGCGGGAACTAAGTTTAAGGATGCTGATTTAGTGGGCATTCCGATACAGGTAATTATTGGCGAAAAATTCCTCAAAGAGAATAAGATAGAGTTAAAGATCCGCCGCAGCGGCGAGAGGGTCGCCATGGCTGAGCGGAAACTATCAGAGGAAATTGGCAAACATTTATCAATAAAATAAAAATGATAGATAAATACGAACTCCAAGAAAAATTAAAGTCAATAATCGGCGATAATCTAAAAAAGGAAGGCGTTATTCTGGTGGATTTGAACTTTATGCTCTCCGGGGAAAAAAGTATTT
>CAYMKG010000166.1:0-2561 GCA_964391145.1 uncultured Planctomycetales bacterium | reverse complement strand
GTGAACGCCATTTTATCAATGCCATATCAACCACCTCCTTTGTTACTCACTACTCGCCTGCCTACTGACAGGCTTTCGCTCTTCAGAAATACTCTTCCGAATTGCCTGAAGGTATCTCTGATTAGCACTCTGTGACAAAGAGTGCTAATTAAAATTCAAAAAATTATTCCGTATGCTCCAATTCCAAAATCATCTTTATTCCCTTAATATTTACACCTTTTTCTTCCATCAGGTAATGAATATATTCTAATTTCCTTATGTCCTTTAAGGAATAGAGCCGACTTTTTTTACCAGCTCTTTTCGGCTTAACAACGCCTGCTTTATCCAGAGCACGTAAGGTCCAAACCGGAAGTTCTACCAATTTACTGACTACACTTATAATATAGACGGGCTCATCAGGACTTATTTTAATATCGAATAACCCCATCTGAGCCTCCTTTCTATTATTTTCATTTAAAATATAACATATTCTTTCAATTTTGTCAAGATATTTTAATAAAATTTTTTAGATATTCTAATTGACTATCGTAACTTCCTTAAATTTCAATATGTTAGCTAAGTTATTTGTAGCAATATTAACTTCTAATTTTACTCTTTCTACTTCATATTCAGTCTTTAACACCTTAGCTTGACGGTAAATATAATCTACAATATCCATCCGGTTCAGTGATACGCAGAGTATAACCTTCTTCATTTTGGGCTTAAGGTACCCTTCAATCCTTCTTATTAATACATCTAAATTTTGCCCGGTCTTTGCTGAAATGCAAACAGAATTTGGAAATCTCTCCACAAGCCAATTCAGCCAGGCCTTATCCTGGAAAAGGTCAATCTTATTTAAGGCAGTAATTATGGGCTTATCCTGGCATTCAAGCTGCGCCAGCACTTCCATTACTGCGGTGTTATGCTCCTGAATTCTGGGGTGATTAGCATCCAATACATGAATTAAGAGGTCTGCCTCCACTACCTCTTCCAAAGTCGCATGGAATGCTTCAATTAGATGATGGGGTAGCCGGTGAAGAAAACCCACCGTATCGGAGACGATTATTCTTGTCCCGGATGGCAATTCCAGGCGCCGTAAAAGCGGGTCAAGAGTAGTAAACAGACTATTCTCAACCTTTTGTTCGGCAGCAGTTAAGGTATTTAAAAGAGTAGACTTTCCGGCATTGGTATAACCTACAAGAGCCACGCAGAATATATCTTTCTCCTTTCTTCTTTTTCTAAGGAGACTCCTATGCGTATTTAAATGTTTTAAGTCTTGCTTTAATTTAAAAATCCTCTTATGAATACGCCTGCGGTCAACCTCTAATTTTTGTTCGCCGGGGCCCCTTGTGCCTATGCCGCCTCCTAACCGGGAAAGGATGATTCCTTTTCCCGCCAACCGAGGCAGCAGATACTCCAATTGAGCTAATTCCACCTGCATATTGCCCTCCGGAGAATGAGCGTGGCGAGAGAAAATATCCAGAATAAGCTGGGTTCGGTCTATAGTTTTCTTACCGATAATCTCCTCCAAATTGCGCTGCTGGGTTCCGGAAAGGTCATGGCTGAAAACTACAGTATCAATGTCTTCTACCTGGCACAGGAGAGCAATCTCCTCAGCTTTACCTTTGCCGATAAAAAGGTCAGGCGTGGGTTTCTGGCGGACACAAAATACCTCTGCGGCTACCTGGCCGCTGGCAGTCTTTGCCAGCTCTTTTAACTCCCGGACTACATCCGGCCTTGGCCAGTGATTTCTCTCTGACCTTAACTCAATTATCACTAATAAACATTTCTCCATTCTGGTCTAATCCAAATTATGCGTTTGTCCTTTCTGAACCAGGTTAACTGGCGCTTAGCATATTGACGACTATGCTTCTTAATTAAATCCTTGGCCTCCTCTAAACTATATCTCCCCTCTAAATAGCCCTTTATTTCATCTATTCCGATTGCACAGGAAGCAGTCTTGCTTAAACCCTTTTTTAGCAGATATGCTACCTCGCTAACCAAACCTTTCCTAAACATCCGTTCGACCCTGCGATTAATTCGTTCATAAAGCTCCTGCCGCGGCAGGCTTATGCAATAAATCTCTACGTCATAATCCTTACACAAGCCTCTTCGCTCCTTCTGCCATTGAGAAATGGGTTTGCCGCTCTTTAAATATACCTCTAATGCACGGATAATTCTCTTTAAATCGTTAGGATGAATCTTTGCCGCTGCCTGAGGATCAAACTTTAACAAGCGCCGATAAAGATATTTTGAGCCCTTTTTTTCTGCCTGTCTATAAAGACTTTCGCGGAGCTTCTTATCCTGGCCGGGACCTTTGAAAATGCCATCCAAAACTGCCTTGGCATAAAGTCCGGTTCCACCCACAAATACAGGTATTTTTTTCTTTTTCAAGATTGCCGTGAGCGCTTTGAGCGCATAATGCCGGTAAAGCGCAGCGTTAAACTCTTTTTCAGGCGGGATGATATCAACAAGATGATGAGGTACTCTTTTTCTTACGGAAGGTGAGGGTTTGGAACTTATAATATCCATTCCCTTGTAAATCTGCATTGAGTCGCAGGAAACAATCTCAGCATTAATCT
>CAYMKG010000165.1:0-2572 GCA_964391145.1 uncultured Planctomycetales bacterium | reverse complement strand
AGAGAATAAGGAATAGGATTATAAGGCAGATTCCCGAAGTGGTAAAGGTGCTTTATGATATTACCCCTAAACCGCCGAGCACAATTGAGTATATATAACTTGGGACGGTTTGCTCCAACTCTCTGAAAAATAAGAAGTTAAAGATAAATTAACAACGATTTTTTTCAAAAGGCCATAATGCAAAACTATTGGATGCACCAAGATGCGCATAATACAAATCTGCGTGTATCAAAAAATATCTGCGTGAATCTTAGATAAAAAGCAGGTTGAGGTGGAAATTAACTATGGGTTTTATAAGGAAAGATAATACTTAAATAGGCTAAAACAGATGTTGAAGGTATATAATTATGAGGTATAATATAGCTACCATGAAGAAATTAAATATATGCTTAGATACATCGATATTCAATTTTGCTTTGACTGATAAGCCTAAGCTAACATTACAGAAGAAAGCCACCGTTGATTTACTTAATGCTATAAAGGATGATGAATATGAAGCGTTCATTTCAGATGTAGTTACTGCTGAGATAGACAGAGCGCCGCAGATGTTGCTGTCAGACTGAAAGATGTGATTAAGGAAATCGCACCGGAAGAATTAACCTTAAGTAAAGATGCCGAAGATTTAGCCAGTAGATATATCTCAGAGGGAATTATTCCTGATAAATACGAGAACGATGCACTTCATATTGCTATAGCTTCTGTAAGTAGTTTAGATATCATAGTCAGTTGGAATTTTGAGCATATCGTAAACCTTAAAACTAAACATGGAGTAATGGCAGTAAACGTACTTTTAGGGCATAAGACAATAGAGATTATCTCGCCGCTGGAGGTGATTTAGATGTATCAAGAACCGCAACCGATGAGAGAAATCCATAGAATTCGCCAGCAGATGCATGAGGAAATGAAGAACATGACTACTGAGCAGAAAATTAAATATATCCATAAATGCGCAGAAAAAGCCAAGAAAAAGTATGGTCTTAAGTTAAAACGTGCCTCGCCTGTATTCTGAAACTCTGCAAAACATAACAGAAGAAGCCGAAGATATAGAAGTAAAGAAAGGAGAAAGGAAAATGTCCGAGAGAATAGTAGATTTTATGGATAAGTTGGTACAGAGAACTCAAGGAGAAGCTGAATTTCACCAGGCAGTAAGGGAGGTAGTAGAGTCTGTGATGCCGTTCATAGAGGATAATCCCAAATACCAGCAGGCCAAAATCATGGAGAGAATGGTTGAGCCGGAAAGGGTAATTATGTTTCGCGTGCCCTGGATGGATGACAGAGGAGAGATTCAGATAAACAGGGGATTTCGCATTGAAATGAATAGCGCCATAGGTCCTTATAAAGGGGGGTTGCGTTTTCATCCTACGGTAAATTTAGGGGTGCTGAAATTTTTGGCCTTTGAGCAGGTATTCAAGAACGCCCTGACCACCCTGCCTATGGGGGGAGGCAAGGGCGGCTCTGATTTTGATCCGAAGGGGAAATCAGAAAATGAGGTGATGCGGTTTTGCCAGAGCTTTATGAGCGAGTTATTCAGACATATTGGTCCCGATACAGATGTGCCCGCAGGAGATATAGGGGTGGGCCAACGTGAAATCGGGTATTTGTTCGGGCAGTACAAAAGGCTGCGAAATGAATTTAACGGGGTTTTAACCGGCAAGGGGCTGAATTGGGGAGGAAGCTTAATCAGGCTTGAGGCTACTGGTTATGGCTGTGTCTATTTTGCTCAGGAGATGATGAGGACAAGAGGGGAGAGTTTAGAGGGCAAGGTTTGCGCTGTATCCGGCTCCGGTAATGTCGCCCAGCACACTGCAGAGAAGCTCATTGAGCTGGGAGCAAAAGTGGTGACGCTGTCGGACTCCAACGGTTTTATTTACGATGAAGGCGGTATTGACGGGAAGAAACTGCGGTTTATCAAGGAGCTTAAAAATGTGCGCAGGGGCCGCGTTAAAGAGTGTGTAAAGGAATTCAATTGTAAATACTTTGAGAACCAGCAGCCTTGGGCAGTGAAGTGCGATATTGCCTTCCCCTGCGCCACTCAGAACGAGATAAACGGAGACGCCGCAAAGACATTAGTCAAAAACGGCTGCATTGCGGTCGTGGAGGGGGCAAATATGCCGACTACGCCGGAAGGTATTAAGATATTTCAAAAGGCAAAGATTTTGTTTGCGCCTGGCAAGGCAGCCAATGCCGGAGGAGTTGCTGTTTCCGGCCTGGAAATGACACAGAATAGTATGAGGCTGTCTTGGTTGCGCCTGGAGGTTGATAATAAACTGCACGATATTATGATGGCAATCCATGAGCAATGCGTTAAATACGGCAAACAGAGGGATTATGTTGATTATGTCAGGGGTGCGAACCTGGCCGGATTTGTTAAAGTTGCTGATGCGATGATTGAACAGGGATTAGTTTGATATCTGATGCCTCATTACTAAAAATGTTAGCCGGCAGAGGTGAAGAAATAAGAAAATTCCCAGCCAAAAAGATTATTCCCAGCCGAACGAGGAGTTTTCTTGTAAAAAAAGAAATGAAGGTATAATAAGAAGCATGAATAAAAGAATCGGATTTGATAACGAGA
>CAYMKG010000164.1:0-2588 GCA_964391145.1 uncultured Planctomycetales bacterium | reverse complement strand
CCATTGGGCAACCGCTAGAATTTCACGAACGCACCTTTTCAATAATTAAAGAAGCGATAGAACGGGTGATAAAAATAATATGATGAAACCACAAGATTTCACCAGATTACCACAAGATTTATAAAAAAATCTTAACCACAGAGTCACAGAGATAAATGAAAGTTCACAGAGAAAATTTTAAAAGCTTAAGAAATCTCTGTGTTCTTTTTGTGTCTTGGCGCCTCTGTGGTATACGCTTTTAAAATTTTGAGATTTTTATCCTGGGTAAATCTTGTGTAATCTGGTGGTTACAAAAAAATGAAAAAGATTATAATCGGCAGCGACCACGCGGGATTTAAACTTAAGGAGAACCTAAAGCCGTATCTACTTAAATTAGGATATAAAGTAAACGATGCGGGCACTTATTCTGCCCAGCGCTGCGATTATCCGCATATAGCCTATAACTTAGCCAAGCAGGTCTCCTCGGGTAAATACGAGAGAGGGATTCTTATCTGTAATACCGGGATTGGCAATTCCATAGTGGCAAACAGATTGCCTGGAATTCGGGCAGCACTTTGCTATAATATAAAGGCAGCTAAATTGTCCCGCCAGCACAACCACAGCAATGTCCTTGTCTTAGGCGCAGCCTTTGTTAGTACTGCTTTGGCTAAGAGGATAGTAAGAGTGTGGCTTATGACGGAATTTACTGGCGGAAGACATAGGAGAAGGCTTAATCAGATAAGGACCATTGAAGAAAAATTAAGGAGATGAAGCATCTAAAAGACGTCGACCCTCAGATTTATAAGGCAATTAAGAACGAAATCAAGAGGCAGGATGAGAATCTGGAATTGATTGCATCGGAGAATTTTACTTCGCCGGCTGTCCTGGAGGCGCAGGGTTCTGTGCTTACTAATAAATATGCCGAGGGCTATCCTGCCCGGCGCTGGTATGGAGGTTGTGAGTTTGTAGACGAGGCTGAAAATTTAGCCATCCAGCGTGCCAAAGAGCTTTTTGGCGCCGACTATGTTAATGTCCAGCCTCATTCAGGAACTCAGGCAAATATGGCTGTTTTATTCTGTGCTTTAAAATTCGGCGATACGATTTTAGCTATGGATTTGTCCTGCGGCGGCCATTTAACGCACGGGCACCCGCATAATTTTTCCGGGATGTTTTATAATGTTGTCGCTTACGGAGTGGACAGAAACACCGAGATGCTTGATTATGACCAGATAGAGAAAAAGGCAGTCGAATGTAAACCTAAATTAATCCTCGCCGGCGCTTCGGCTTATCCCAGAAGAATCGATTTTAAGAGGTTCCGGGCTATCTGTGATAAGGTGGGAGCATATCTTTTTGTAGATATGGCTCATATTGCCGGTTTGGTTGCAACAGGCGTTCACCCATCGCCGGTTCCCTATGCTGAATTTGTCAGCTCAACTACTCATAAGACCTTAAGAGGACCGCGAGGCGGATTTATTATCGCTAAAAAAGAATTCGGCCGAAAAATGGATGCTTTGATTTTTCCCGGGATGCAGGGCGGACCGTTGATGCACGTAATTGCTGCAAAGGCAGTCGCCTTTACTCAGGCAAAGACCGAAGAGTTCAGGCTTTATCAGGAGCAGGTTGTAAAGAATGCCCGCAGACTGTCCGAGCGGTTAAAAGAGAAAGGCTTTCGTATCGTCTCAGGCGGGACCGACACTCATCTTGTTCTGGTGGATTTGACTTCGCGCAATATTACCGGCAAGGAGGCTCAGGAGGTTTTGGAGAAAGCGGGTATTACCGTAAACAAGAACCTCATACCCTTTGATAAATTAACCGCTTCCGTAACCAGCGGAGTCCGCCTGGGAACTCCGGCAATTACTACACGGGGAATGAAGGAGAAAGAAATTGAGCGGATTGCCGATTTTATTGACCGGGCTATAAGATATAAAGATGACCTTAAGATGTTAAGCCGGATAAAAAAGGAAGTGTTGGATTTAACCGGGAAATTCCCCTTATATTCGGAGTTAAGAGAGAATGACTAAGACTAAAGATATAAGGAAGATTACTAGAAAAGCCGGAAGGTTGCGCCCCGGCTGGGATGAATATTTTTTAGAGATGGCTAAACTTGTTTCTAAGCGCTCAACTTGTCTGCGTCGGCAGGTAGGGGCAGTGGCGGTTCGCGATAAAAGAATTTTAGCTACCGGATATAATGGCGCGCCTCCGGGTTTAGCTCATTGTATTGATATTGGCTGTATTCGGGAGAAGTTAAAGATTCCTTCTGGTCAGCGTCAAGAGTTATGCAGAGGTTTACATGCAGAACAAAATGTAATAATTCAGGCAGTCCTCCATAACGTCGATTTAAAAGGATGCAGCCTTTATGTAACCAATCAGCCCTGTGTAACCTGTGCCAAGATGTTGATTAGCGCAGGAGTAAAAGAGATAATAATATTGCAAGGCTATCCCGATGAATTAGCCAGGCGAATGCTTAAGGAAGCCGGGGTAAAAATAAAAAAAGTGAAAACCCGATGAACCCCGCCCTTCCTAAGGGCTGGGGTTAAGATTAGGAAGGAAGGCTGGGGTGAATTGTCCTCATTGCGGATATGCGGAAGATAAAGTCGTAGACTCGCGGG
>CAYMKG010000163.1:0-2704 GCA_964391145.1 uncultured Planctomycetales bacterium | reverse complement strand
AAATATTCTTTGATTCCCGGGGAATCCTGCTGGCTATATCCACCGTAGCTGCCAGAGGGTCTAATTTAAGGCTTTGGATGTCCTCTAAGGTTAAAGGTATGTCGCTCGTATGATGTCCGGTTTGGGGGTCGTTGATGGGAAGGCCGTTAAGCAAAATACTCAAGCCTTCAAAATTCAATGCCCAGTGAGAAAAATCGGCCTGCACGCCATAATTCAGCGAGCGACTCCGGGTATCTATGCCAAGCAAACCCAGGGCCTCAGGAACAGATTTAACCGCAGAGTTCTGCAGATACTCGCTTTCAAGAACACATCTTTTCTGTAACTTGAACGATTTGGATATTACAATCTTATCTAAAGAATGCGGCTCTGTGGCGAATAGAGATACGCTGTATAATAGAAATATAACAATAATCCCGCAGCGCTTTATCATAATTATAATATTATAAAAGGCGCGGGGATTATTGTCAACTTATAATAAAATTATCGTTTACAATGAATTACATCTCCAGCCATCACCCTCTCAATCAATCCGGAATCCTTGCGGATTAATAATCCGCCGTCCTGGTCAATGTCAACTGCCTCACCAATAAGCTGAAGCCTCTGTCCGCCTACACTTAACTTCACCCTTCTGCCCAAGGTAGCACTAAAATGGCGCCATTTATCCAAGATAAGTTTTACTCCTTGTTTTTGAAATTGAATATACTCCTCTTCAAAAAAACGCAGGAGGCTTTGCAGCAGGCTCAAGCGGTTAACCTTGACTGCGACTATTTCCTTTAGAGAGCAGGCTGGATAAGGCAAGCTCTTCCTCTCGTTATTTACATTTATTCCTACGCCGACGACGATAGCGTGGACTATATCCATCTCTGCGCTCAATTCGGTAAGTATTCCCCCAACCTTCCTACTGTCTATCAAGATATCATTAGGCCATTTTATCCGGGCAGAAAGATTCAGCTGCTGCTCTATAGCCTCGCATATCGCCACTGCGCAAATTAGTGTTAAAACCGGAGCCTGCTGAGGTAGAATCTTAGGTTTGATAATCAAGGAAAAATATATTCCCTCGTATTTAGGAGATAGCCACTGCCTGCCCATTCTCCCTCTGCCTCTGGTCTGACCTTCAGCAATGACTAATGTCCCTTCTTGAGCGCCTTCCAAAGCCAACTCCATTGCTTTATCCATAGTCGAATGCAGGCTTTCATAGTAATAAATTTCTTTACCGATGACTTTATTTTTTAGATGATACTTAATTTCCCAAGGCAAGAGCCGGTCAGGACAGGAAAGCAATCTATATCCTAAATGAGGCACAGCAGCGATGTCATAACCTAAATCTCTTAACTCATGAATATGCTTCCATAACGCTTGCCGGCTTATGCCAAGTTCGCCGCTTATCTCCTCGCCGGAAATATATTCCGTTCTCTTTTTTAAAAAATACAGTATTGCTTCATTAACAACCTGCATTCGTGGTTTACTTCTATGGCTTCCTTCTTCTTTTTCTCCACCGCTTCATTGCTTGCTTAATATCTTCTTGCTCTTTTTTGATGAGAAAGTCTATATATTTTGACAATTTATTTCTGTCTCCTTCGGTAGAAAAACCGGTAAAAAAAATGCCATGGCCATAAAGTTTTCTTGATTCAACTTCTCTAGCCAAAGTGCATCTAAATACGTCACCTGCGCATCGGACATTTCCGGCTAAAGACGAATCACCAGTATAAACAGGAATCTCTATTGTTATATCAAGCTTCGCCCCCAAAGGAATCTCCTGCTCAATCTCTACGTAAGTTCCAAGTAAGCTGATATTTTCTGTGTGAGCGTTGATTTTCCGGCTGTTTGGATGACTTATTGTTATCGGCAGCCTCACCTTTATCCTTCTCTCTCTTCTTCTTTCAATAACCCTCAAAAGCGAACCTCCATTGCCCGGGTGGGGCAAACCTTAACACAGAGTTCGCAGGCGATGCATTTATTGTCGTAAAATTGTACCTTTCGAGTAAGCGAATCCATTACCAAAGCGCCGGTCGGACAAATCGGAACGCAAGCCCCGCAATGCGTGCATTTAGCTTCATTGCGGATAACATCCTGGCTCAAAGGCTGAATCTTCACTCCGCACGAACTAAGATACTTTATGCCACGGTCATAATCAGCGTTCTTGCCGCTGAGCTCCAGAACCATTAATCCTTCTTCCCGGGGGGTGACATAAGCCTTTAGGATATTAAATTTAAGATTGTATTCCTTAACCAGTCTATATACGATCGGCTGGTCAACCAACCGATGGGGAAAATGTAAAACTATGCGTTTAGAAATCATACACCTACCACCTCTTTTATCTGGGGTATCTCCTGCTTTAAAGCCTGCTCAATTCCCATCTTTAAGGTCACCTGACTCATCGGACAACTTCTGCAGGCGCCAGTGAGCCTTACCTTTACAATGCCATCCTCGCTTACGTCTACTAATTCCACATTGCCGCCTTCAGCCATAAGGACTCCTCTTATCTTGTTCAAGACTTTTTCTACCTGTTCTCTCATAATTCTTCGCTTCTTTCTTATTTTTTATATCCGCAATGTATCTAAATCATCCGGCTTTACAGGCAAACATCGGATAACCCGGCTCTCCTTTCCGGCTTCAACTGATATACTGACCTGGCCGTTACTGCGGTCACAATAGCGCGCCAGGATGCATGCGCTTAACTCTAATAATTCCCGGGAGGACTCTC
>CAYMKG010000162.1:0-2723 GCA_964391145.1 uncultured Planctomycetales bacterium | reverse complement strand
TTATCTCTTATTTTTTAGCCGGAGATATTCCGGAGGAGAAGTTAGCTTATAGGCCAGAGAGCTTCTACGAAGAAAAAAATCTGGATCTGATTCTCAATAAGAAGGTAACAAAAGTAGAGCCGAAGAAAAACCGGATTGTGCTTGAGGATAAAACTTCGATAGGCTACGATGCGCTGCTTATTGCTACAGGCGCTTCGCCGAAGTTTCCGCCTGAGCTCAAGGGCATTAGGAAAAGAGGGGTATTTGGATTCAGGACAATAAAAGACGCAAAAGAGATTTTGGGTTTGCTGCCGGTGTCTTCAACCACCTGCGTATTGGGCGGAGGGTTGATCGGCCTTAAGGCTGCCTGCGGGCTTTTAAAGAGAGAGCAGGAAATTAAGGTAATCGTCAAATCCCGATTTATCCTTTCCCAGATGCTTGACGAAAAGGGAGCCGGCTTTTTTATGAAGAGGTTCCGGGACGCCGGAGTAGAGATTATGACCGGCAGGGACGTTGTAGAGATTTTAGGAAACGGAGATTTGAAGGCGGTAAAGCTTGACACCGGCAAGGTCATTGCTTGTTCAATTCTGGTTATAGGAAAAGGGGTCAGCCCAAATATAGATTTAATCAAAGACACTCAGATAAATACTGATAAAGGAATAATCGTCGATAAATATATGAAAACAAATATTCCTAATATTTTTGCTGCGGGAGATGTAGCCCAGAGTTGTGACCTCGCCTATGAAGACAGCGCGGTTCGTGCTCTCTGGGCGAACGCGGTTGAACAGGGCAGAGTGGCAGGTTTTAATATGGCCGGTCAGAATATCGAATACGACGGCTCAATGGTAATGAATTCAATTGAGTTCTTTAATCTACCGGTTGTTTCTATGGGGATAACCAGGCCTAAGGGAACGGAGTTTGAAGAGATGGTTTTTTTTGATGAAAAGAGAGAGACTTACAAAAAGTTCGTTTTAAAACACAGTCGCCTTGTTGGAATGATTGCTATCGGAAATATAAGAAATTGTGGGGTATTCTTGAAGCTCATAAAGGAAGGCATTGATATATCTTCAATTAAAAGCAAGTTGAAATCAGAAAACTTTAGCTATGCCAGCATATTGGATTTGATTAAACAGAAGGACGAAATTTATAGAATGGACGGTTTCTAAATGGTTTAGAAGGAAACGGTTCTAGAATAGTAGTAGAGAGGGATTTTATGTCCAAGATAGTTGCTACGGCGGTTATTCGGGGGACAAAAATGATTGTTAAGGAAGCAGAGGATTTCTTAAATAAAGCGATAAAAGAGAAACAAGAATCGCAAAAATTGGAATTTCCCGAGACTGCTTTTTATCTGCCTATGGCTTATGCCTTGCTTGGGGTCAGGGTAAAGTCAATAAAGGACGCGCGAGCGGTCCTTGAACACGCCAAGTCTTTGTTGCCCGAAGAGCCTTCCAGTAATCTGCGGCTTCCTTATTTAGGCAATGCCCTTGATGCAGGGATTGCTACTCTGCTGGCTGAAGAGATAATTATGGCTTTGCGCTATCTTTACGGTCAGGAACCTCAGAAAGATTGTAACGGCTTCTTTACTGATACAATTATGCGCTCTCTGGGAATTCAGCTGGTTGACGGCCGTATGTCCGGTTTTGCAGCAGTCCTTGGAGTAGCGCCGGATAACCAGACTGCAGTTGAAATTGTAAGGCAATTGCAGGAGAGAAACATTCTTATTTTTGTCGGCTCAAACGTAGCCGGGCGTTCCATAATTGACCAGTTAATCGAGGAAGACGTGCAGATGGGATGGGACAATTATATTGTCCCTTACGGAAGGGATACGATTTCGGCAATATATCCTTTGAACTGGGCTATGCGGTTGGCGCTTACCTTTGGTGGGTTAAAAGCAGGTCAGGCAAAAAAATGTTTACTATACACAAAAGAAAGGGTGTTTGCTTTTGGGTTGGTTTTGGGCGAAGTGGATGATTTAAAATATGCCACAGGCGCCGGAGCAATCAATATGGGTTTCCCGATAATTGCCGATACTCAGATTCCTGAAATTAAACCTTCGGGTATAACTACCTGCGAAGCATTGGTCAGGGAACTGGATCATAAGAAGATAGTTGCGCGAGCTATTGAAGTAAGGGGGATAAAGGTTACGGTTACTCAAATTCCCATTCCGGTTTCTTACGCAGCGGCATTTGAGGGAGAACGCGTAAGAAGAGAGCAGCTGTATGTTGAATTCGGCGGAAAGGCTACCACGGCTTTTGAGTATCTTGCATCAAAGGATCCCGGAGAGGTTGAAGACGGAAAGGTCGAACTCATCGGCCCCGATATAGACCAGCTGCCGAAGGGGAAGAAATCAATGCCCCTTGCAATCATTGTGGAAGTTGCCGGCCGCAAGATGCAAAGGGATTTTGAGCCGGTCCTGGAGCGCCAGATACACCGCTATACGAATTACGCAATGGGAATTATGCACATCGGCCAGAGGGATATGTGCTGGATAAGGATAAACCAGCAGGCTTACAGCAAGGGTATAAGGCTTAAACATTTCGGGATATTTTTGCACGCGATGTTCCATAAAGAATACGGCGCAATTGTGGATAAGGTGCAGGTTAAGTTATATACACGTCAGTCAGATGTGGAGAGATTATTAACTGAGGTAAAGAGAGTATATAATGAGCGTGACGAGCGGATTGGTGGAATGACAGATGAAAGCGTGGATACATTTTACAGTTGTACCCTCTGTCAAAGTTTTG
>CAYMKG010000161.1:0-2740 GCA_964391145.1 uncultured Planctomycetales bacterium | reverse complement strand
ATTAACTTTTAAGGAGGAAAAATGGGTATAAAGTGGAAAGATTTTCAGCTGCCCAAGAGGTTAGAGTGTGAGGAGTCCACATATACGAATACATATGGAAAGTTCTACGCCGCTCCTTTTGAGAGAGGTTACGGAGTAACGCTGGGCAATTCTTTGAGGAGAACGCTGCTTTCTTCAATAGAGGGTAGCGCAGTTACCTGGATCAAGATCGAAGGCGTTGACCACGAATTCTCGACTATACCCGGAGTGTTAGAGGACGTCCCGCAGATTATCCTAAACATTAAGAACCTTGTTCTTATATCCCACTCCAAGATACCAAGAAGCGTCTACATAAAAAAAAGCCAGAAGGGGGAGATTAAAGCCTCGGATATTACCGCGGATGAAACCGTCGAAATAGTTAATCCGGATTTGCGTTTAGCTACTTTAACGCAGGACAAAAAATTTAATCTGGAAATGGAAGTCGCTCGCGGGCGTGGATACGTCCCTTCGGAATCTAACCGGAAAGAAGGTCAGCCGATAGGGGTTATTCCCATAGACTCAATGTTCAGCCCGGTAAAGCAGGTCAATTTTACCGTTGAGAATACCCGGGTAGGTCAAAGGATGGATTACGAAAAATTAATTCTGGAAATCTGGACCAACGGAGGAATAACGCCTAAGGATGCGCTTCTGTATGCTTCCAATATACTGCAGAGACATCTGGATATATTCGTAAATTATGGTCAGCTTCCCGAAGAAGAAGAAGAGGAGGTAGAGCTGACCAAAGAGGAAATCGAACTATTCGAGAAGCTGAAATTGCCCATTTCGGAACTGGAGTTGTCTGTGAGATCTTCAAATTGTCTGCGCGAAGCTGGCATTAAGACAATCGGGGAATTGGTTACCAAAACAGAGGATCAACTGTTAAGTTTTAAGAATTTCGGAAAAAAATCGCTGTCCGAGATTAAAGAGTTGCTGATTGGGATGGGACTAACCCTGGAGATGAAGATTGACCAGGAAAAGCTAAAAAGGTATGAGGCACCGTAAAAATAAACTGAATCTAAATCGCTTTACCAGTTGGCGCCGAGCTACTTTGATTAGCCTTAGCAGAAATTTGCTCTTACATCAGAGTGTGCGCACAACCAAAAAAAAGGCTAAGGCAGCTCAACCGTTGGTTGAGAAACTTATAGGTCTGGGCAAGAAAAACGACCTTGCCTCCCGCCGAAGAGCCTTTGCCGTCTTACAGGACCATAAATTGGTGCAGTTTCTATTCTCTGAAATTGCACCGCGCTACCGCAATAGAAACAGTGGATACTGTCGCGTACTGCCTGTGGGGTTCCGGAGAGGAGACGGTTCACAACTTGCCATTCTTGAGCTCACCGAAAAAGTAAAAGTAGAAAAGAAACCCACAAAAAGAGAAGAGGCCCCGCCAAAACCGAAAGAAGAAATTTCTAAACCCGCGGCAGAGCACGAAAAGAAGCCGCCTAAGATAACCAAGCCAAAACGAAAATTCTTAGGTGGTTTAAGAAAGATATTTAAAAAAGAGAGAGACGCCATTTAATTTTACGGCTATGCCAAAAACTATAGCTGAGAAAATATTAAGCCGGCATTCCCGGAAGGAACTGCAAGCAGGGGACTTTGCCATTTGCAAAGTAGATTTTGCCTTTGGGCAGGACGGCACCTCTTCAATTATAATTGACCGATTAAGAGAACTTAAGGTAAATAAAACAAAAACGAAATTCTGCATGGTTATTGACCATAATGCCCCTTCTCCGACCGAAGGAGCATCTTCGGTGCATAAAAAGATGCGGGAATTCGCTAGCCGCGCAAACAGCCGGATTTTTGATATCGGTTGCGGAGTTTGCCACCAGGTTATTCCGGAATCAGGCCTGGCTCTACCCGGTGATTTAATATTGGGCGCGGATTCTCATACCTGCACCTACGGGGCGCTGGGCAGTTTTGCCAGCGGGGTCGGCTCAACAGATTTGGCTTTAACATTAGCGGCCGGCAAGAACTGGTTTCGCGTTCCCCACACAATTAAGATAATCATAAAAGGCAGGTTGCCTAAAGGGGTTTTTGCAAAAGATGTAATTCTTTCTATCATAGGCGATTTAAAAGCAGACGGCGCCACTTATAAAGCTATTGAATTCTACGGGCCGGTGATAAACAAACTTGGCATGGACGGCAGGTTTACCATTTGCAATATGGTGGTGGAAATGGGCGCAAAGTGCGCTTTTATGCAGCAGGATAAGAAAACTTTCTCCTGGCTAAAATCAAGGGGGATTGATACCCGTAAGATTAATTCCGTAAACGCGGATAAAGGCGCAAGATATTGTTTGGTTAAGGAATACGATGTATCTAATCTGGAGCCGCAGGTCGCTTGTCCTCATTCCGTGGATAATGTAATGCCAGTCTCTAAATTAAAGACAGTTAGAATAGATGAAGCTTTCTTAGGAACTTGCACAAACGGAAGGCTGGAAGATTTAAAAGTCGCCGCAAGGATATTGAAGTCCCGAAAGATAAAAAGCGGGTTAAAATTCATCGTTGCTCCGGCTTCGAGTTCGGTATTTATGGAGGCAATGAAGTCGGGTATAATTTCCACATTTCTTAAAGCAGGTAGCGCGATAGTTGCGCCGGGTTGCGGGCCTTGCGTGGGAACGCATTGCGGCATCCCTGCAGACGGAGAAGTGGTCATCTCTTCTGCAAATCGCAATTTTAAGGGCAGAATGGGCAACCCCAACGCGTTTATTTATCTGGCCTCTCCGGC
>CAYMKG010000160.1:0-2805 GCA_964391145.1 uncultured Planctomycetales bacterium | reverse complement strand
GATAAACCAAGTCCAGTGCCTTTTTTACTGGTAGTAAAAAAGGGGTCGAAAATTTTGGGCAAAATCTCACTGGGAATTCCGCAGCCATTATCCGAAATTTTAACAAAGATATTTTTTTCATCTTCCCAGGTTGACAGCGTAATTGTGCCCTTATCCTTTATCGCCTGCGCGGCATTTATTAAAATATTCAAAAAGACCTGGCTTAATTCTGTGGGGTCAACCCATATCTTCGAGCTTGCCTGATACTCTTTCCCCACATCCACTTTATACTTTATTTCATTCCAGACTATCGAGAGGGTGGATTCCAGGATTTGATTTACATCGATTGGCACAGTCTGAGATTCGCTTTTACGAGAGAATGTCCGCAAATCCTGGACTATTTTCTGTATCCTGTGAGCGCCCTCTAAAGACTCCTGCGTTATTGCCTTCAAGTCGCCAGCCATTGTGGCGTCATTTATAGACTTATCGATGTCTTTGGTGTAGTCCTGTAAGGTCTCTAAATTGCTGATCAAAAAGCCTAAAGGGTTATTTATCTCATGAGCAATCCCGGCAGCCAGAATTCCTAAAGAGGCCATTTTCTCAATCTGTATAAGCTGCGCTTCAGTTTCTTTCACTAACCGGGACTTTTCTTTAATCTTTCTTTTATAGTATTTACTAATTAAAAAGGTATAAATGAGTAATATTAGGGCAAATATCCAAAAAGCATTCAACAATTTAACCATTTAACAATTTACAATTTAACACTATCCTCCGCCCTTAATTACGCTCATCATTCCCCACATCGGCAAAAATATCCCCAAAGCCATACCCATAACCACTACACCTAAGACCGCAGTCATTATCGGTTCAATCAGAGTGGTTAAATTTTTTAGGGTGGTCCTCACTTCCAAAGTAAAATATTCGCACAGAGAATCTAACATAGTGGGTAAGGCGCCGCTCTTCTCACCTACAGAAACCATATACCCAACAAGGCGGGGGAAATATTTACTGTTCAGAACCGCTCCTGATATGCCCTTTCCATCAGCCACGTCGCGCTTTACCGATTCTAGCTCCTTTGCTAATACAACATTGCCGATAGTCATTCTCACTATATCCATTGTTTTAAGTACCGGCAGGCCGGCTTGATAAAGAACGCTCAACATCGAGGTAAAGCGCAACATCGTTATCTTAGAATAAATTTTGCCGACGACAGCTAACTTAAATTTCAGACCATCCCAGAAAAATCTCCCTTTTTTAGTGTTAATAAACCAGCGGAAAAGAAAAACCAAACCTATTAAAGCAGGAAAAGTTATGTACCAGTAATAGTGAATGAGGTTGCTCATAAGAATCAAAATCTGGGTAGGCAGAGGGAGAGTTACTCCCATATCCTTATAAATCTGAGCGAAATTAGGAACTACAAAAACAGATAGAATAAAGACAGCGATAAATAAAGCGGCAATTACCATTATGGGGTAGCGCAAAGCTGCCTTTATATTGGTGCGGGTTTCCTGTTCATCCTCTAACATTTGGGATAGCCTAAAGAGCACCTTATCCAGCACTCCGGCGCTCTCTCCCGCTACTACCGTATTAACATACAATTCAGAGAATATCCCCGGATGTTTGGACATAGCGGCTGAAAGGCTGGAGCCCCCTTCTATATCGTGGACAATCTGATTTAGAGCCTCTCTCAGGATTGGGTCTTCGGATTGTTCAGCCAGAACTCCTAAACCCTCGATTATCGGAACAGCAGCTTTAATAATGGTCGCAAACTCGCGGGTAAAGATAACCAGACTCTGCGGACTTACTTTTTTGCCCCTTTTTAAAAAGCCGAAAAGTGAGCCCTCTTTCTTTTTCTCTTTAAAGCTTATACTTACCGGCAAATATCCGATTTTTGCCAGCTGAGTAGATACGTCTATCTCGCCTGCTGCTTCTAACTCTCCCTTTATTACTTTTCCTTTCGAATCTACTGCCTTGTATACGTATGTCGGCATAATTGCGTCTTGCGTCTTGCGCCATGCGCCATGCGTCTGACACACGACACAAGACACATAATCAACCGAGATTAAAATCCTTGATTACTGACTTTATAAAATCAACATCTATATTTTTTTCTTTCTTGGCAAATCCTGACATCAAAATTAAATCACCGAGAGTATTTATCCGGCGGGGTATGCCTGCACTATGCTGGTATATAATCTTAAGCGCGTCTTTATTAAAGAATGAATTCTCTGATGAGCCCTGCCAGCCCGCGACCTTCAAACGGTGATTAATATATTTACCAACCTCTTCCTCTTTTAAAGGCTCTAAATGACAACGCACCGCTATCCTTTGGTCTAAAGGCTTAAGGGCTTCGGTCTTTTTTTTTAATTCCGGCTGGCCAAGAATCAAAAGGGTAAGAAGAAATCTGGCCTCTGATTGAAAGTTTAAAATTAAGCGCATTTGCTCAAATAATCTAACATCTTCTATCGCATGAGCTTCGTCAACTATTACTATGTTCTCTTTCCCGTCGCGGACATTGTCAATGAGTATATTGTTTAATTTCTCCAGCAAGGGATCCACTAATAACTCTGTTTTTTTCTCAGGTAAAGACTGTGGGCTCAATGAGCGCACAACGGCTCTCAGCAGTTCTGCGGGTTCAGAAACACAAGGATTACTGATGTAGGCACAGCGATATCTATCTTTGCCTAAATCATTCAATATAGCCTTGCCTAAAAGAGTTTTGCCGCAGCCAAATACTCCGGTGAGCATTCCACAACCAAGCCCTTGAGCTACAACATAAGTAAGCTTCATTAAGGCATCTTCGTGCTGGCTGGATAAATACAAATA
>CAYMKG010000159.1:0-2846 GCA_964391145.1 uncultured Planctomycetales bacterium | reverse complement strand
CGCTTATAAGATAATCAAATATTTTCTGTATATCATTACGTATAGCATCTGCGGTCCTAAAATCTTTCTTTGCTCTAGCCTCTCTTCGCTCCTTCATCATCTCAACCATTCTTGGCGGCAATTCTTCCTTAGGTTTTGTTGCAATTCCAAATATGCCCAGGAAGGTTTCAAGCTTGGATTTAGCATAACAAAACGCCTCTTCTTTATCGCTGCAAATATAGACAGAGGCTAAATCTATTAATTCAAATAAGGACGCCAGTGCAACTGGTGTATTAAAATCATCATCCATAGCCTTCTGGAATTTAGTACAGATATCATCGATTTTAGTCTTATCTTCTTTGGAAGAAACAGGGGTGGGAGTAATTTTCAGCCAATTATTAACACTGTCAAAAAAATCATTGAAATTTTTCTTTTGCTTTTTAAACTCTTCCATCTTCTCTTTATTATAATCTATCGGATTGGAATAATGTGTGGATAAGAAGAATAATTTCAAAATATCTACGTCATAATATTGATTAATAAAATCCTTAATTGTTATAAAATTTCCCAATGACTTTGCCATCTTCTGTCTATTTATAGTTAAAAGTCCGTGGTGTATCCAGTATTTAGCAAATTGCTTTCCGGTTTTAGCCTCGGACTGGGCAATCTCATTTTCATGATGGGGAAATATCAAATCCCTGCCGCCCGCATGTATATCCAGTGTGTCTGTTCTCAGAAATTTCTGACTCATGACCGAGCACTCAATATGCCAGCCAGGACGACCCTTACCCCAGGGGCTTTCCCAAAATGGCTCATCTGGCTTTGAGAGTTTCCATAAAGCAAAATCTAAAGGATCTTCTTTTGTTTCATCCGGCTCTTTCCTTACGCCAGTTAACATCTGGTCAATACTCTGACCCGATAGTTTTCCGTAACCTCTAAACTTGCGCACACTAAAATATACTCCGCTGTCAGTAACATAGGCATAGCCCTTATCAACTAAACCCTTTATATACTCAATCATTGCAGGAATATTCTTAGTGGCTCGCGGCTCTTCTCCGTCTTCATCCACATCGCCTAATCGAATACCTAATGACTGTAGGTCTTTTTTATAGCTGGCAATATATTCGCTAACCAGCTCTTTCCAGTCCCTCTTTAACTCCCTGGCTCGATTTATAATCTTGTCGTCTATATCAGTAATATTGCGGACAAAATTGACTTTGAAATTCCTATATTCTAAGTACCTTCTAATCACATCAAAAATATACAGACTTCTGGCATGACCAATATGGCATTCGTCATAGACGGTGACCCCGCAGGTGTAAATTTTTACCTCAGGTGGATTCAGTGGCTTAAATTCTTCCTTCTTGCGGGTAAGGGTGTTATATACATAAATAGACATAATATTTATTGTCGCTCTAATTTTGCAATCCTCTTCTCCAATTCCTCCATCTGTTGCATAATCGGGTCAAGGATATGCCTGTGGTCCAAGCTTAAATCTATCTTTTTCCCGTCCTGCTTGGTAATTCTTCCAGGAACGCCAACCACTGTGGAATTTGCCGGAACATCTTTAATTACTACTGCATTTGCGCCGATATAAGAATTGTCTCCCACCGTAATGTTTCCCAGAACCTTGGCTCCCGCGCCTACCACGACGTTATTTCCGATAGTAGGATGGCGTTTGGTCTTCTGCTTCCCGGTGCCGCCCAGGGTTACGCCCTGATACAGGGTAACGTTATCTCCGATAACGCTTGTCTCGCCAATCACTACTCCCATGCCGTGATCAACGAAAAGTCCGCGGCCAATCTCTGCTCCGGGATGTATCTCAATTCCGGTAACAAAGCGGGAAAACTGGCTGATTGCCCGGGCCGGTAATTCCAATTTAATCTTATAAAAAAAGTGGGCGATACGGTGGTAAAAAATAGCGTATAATCCCTGATAAAGCAAAAGAACCTCAAGCACACTATAAGCCGCAGGATCCCTCTGGCAAACTGCCTTTATCTCCGGATAGAAAAAGACCAACAGGATAATTAGCCTTAAGATAAAAAGGCCGATTATTATTCCGATAATATACCACAATATCATTCTTTCTCCCCTATCCGCTTATTGCTTATCCCCAATCACTTATCGCTCTTGCGATATGCAATATGCGATTTGCAATATGCAATTAATGTCTCCTCCTTAACAGCGCAACACACCAGGCAGCAATTGCCTTGTTCTTTCCTATATCGCCAACACCCTCAGCCGTAGTAGCTTTAAGATTAACGGCGTCGAAACTCAGGTTAAGCAACTCAGCAATACTCTTCTGCATTTCTAATCTTTGCAGTGAAATTTTCGGCGCTTGGGCAACCACCGTGACATCGAGATTGACAACGGCAAAGCCCTTATTCTTAATGAGCCGAAAAACCTTTTTAAGCAATTCCGTACTTCTGATGTTCTTATACTTAACATCCGTATTGGGGAAATGCTTGCCGATGTCAGCCAGACCCAACCCTCCCAAAATAGCGTCGCATATAGCATGCAACAGTACGTCTCCGTCAGAATGCCCCAGCAGACCTTTGGAATAAGGGACCCGGACTCCGCCTAAGAATAATTTACGTCCTTTAACCAGACGGTGAATGTCGTAACCAATCCCTACCCTGTAAATACTCTCTTTCATATAAACCCGCGGACACATCTTTGAACAGCCGAAGATGCGTCCCTAGTTTTTTAATAAAATGGCGCGGGCGAAAACCAAGTCTTCCGGCGTGGTAATTTTTATGTTGAAATACGAGCCGGAAACCACAGCCACCCCTTTGCCTAATTTCTCCACCAGATAAGCATCGTCTACCGCGGCTGCATTGGGAAATTTTCTATACGCCTCGATAATC
>CAYMKG010000158.1:0-2847 GCA_964391145.1 uncultured Planctomycetales bacterium | reverse complement strand
CTTCGGTACCCCTCCTGATTCATTATATTATACTCCTGGGGCGCCGTGAGGCAAAAACTTTTTCTTCTTACTGCTGCCCGGAACTTGAAAATATTAGATATATGGGTTATATTTATATTGTAAACTAAAGAAGGAGGAGCTTTTAGCGAAAGCGGACAGGCTTAAAACCTAAAATAAGGCCCGCGAAATGCGGGCTTTATTTTTTAATACGGAATATCCGAATTAATTGCCTTGCGGGGCAATAGTCACAACCCCCATCTTATTTAAATCAAGATATTGCGCAGCACTGCTCATAATATCTTCTCTGGTCACGCCGGAGATTTTTTCCTGATACAGCTTGTAATTGTCAAATCCGACGCCGTACAGCTCATCCAGGCCTGATTTGAAAGCAAGAGCGGAGTTCGTCTGCAGACCCATCTTCTGTATCCCTATCAGGTAGGACTTCGCAGCGGACAACTCCTTTTCGTCCACATAATCTATTTTAAGATTTTGTATCTCCTGCAGGATAATCTCTTTTATTTCGTCTAAATTTTCCGGTGCGGTAGATACGTAGATATAATAAAATCCCTGCTCGATTCCCGGCACGGAGCCGCCTCCCAGGGCATACGCCTGGCCAAGCTCTTCTCTTATACTTTGAAACAGGCGGCCACCGGCAGAAGTAAGAATTGAATTAAGCACCTCGAGCGGATATCGCCCGGCGTCGGTAAGCTTAACTCCGGGAAAACCTAACATAATTACAGCCTGCTGTTTAGGAACCTGGATTATTGACTCCGCCGGCTTTTCGGAAAATGATTCGGACGGCAGGTTAAGGCTTATCTCTGCGGGATTAAGCTTTGCGAAACTCTTTTCTATTAATTTCAGAGTATCCTCGGACTCTATGTCTCCGAATACAGCTAAAACCATATTATTGGGCAGGCCGAAATTTTTGTAGAATTCAACTATATCCCGGCGGTTAATCCTTTTTACCGATTCCTCTGTTCCCAATACGTTAAATCTATAAGGGTGGACTTTAAATAATACCTGCCTCAGCGACTTGAAGGCCAACTTAAAGACATTGTCATCCTGCGCCTTAATCTGGCTTAATACTAAATTTTTCTCTCTGGTTAATTCGTCCTCGGGGAAATCGGGGTTTATAACAATATCAGCCAGGAGCCGCAGGCCCTTGTCTAAATCCTGAGAAAGGATATCCAGGGATAGGCCGAAGCTGTTGCTTCCGCTGAACGGCTCGATGCTGGCGCCCAGTGATTCTATCTCCTGTGCTAAAGTCTGGGCTGAGCGGGTTTTTGTGCCCCGCAGCAGCATCCGGGAAGTAAGGTTAGAGATTCCGTTGGTCTCCTCTGTCTCGGCCCTCAAACCTCCTAAGAACAAGGCTTTTATGGAAACTATGGGAAGGTTTGTGTCTTCTTTTAATAAGACGGTTAATCCGTTATCAAGAACCGCTTTTTCAATTTCCGGTTTCTTTGGCTTCCCTGCTTGAAGTTCCTGTTGCTGTTGGGTTGCTGTGGGATTTAGAACGGCGATTGTGAGGGTTTCTTCATTCAGGTACTTCTTTGCAACCTGCTGGATATCCTTCAAGCCTACCCTTTTTATTCCCTCAAGATACTTTTCCGAAAAACCAAAGTCGCCGGTTACGGCTTCGTTTACGGCAAGGTCGGCCGTTATCTGAGAGGGTGTCTGGTGGCTAAATATATAGCTACTTATCAGCTGTCTCTTGGCTTTGTCAAGCTCCTGCGCTTTAACACTTCCTTTTTTAACCTTATCTATCTCGGCTAAAACGGCCTTGATTGCCTCTTGTGTTTTTTCTTTCTCCAGGGTGCATCTTATTGCAAACAAGCCTCCTTGCATAAGGGTATAATTAGACGAGTAAATAGAATGCACCAGCCCCTTGTTTCTATATACTTCTGTGTACAGGCGCGAACTCTCGCCCTGGCCCAAAATCAGCGCCAGAACGTCCATGGCAAACAGGTCGGGGTGTAAGATAGGCGTGCTTTTAAAGCCCAGAAACATACGCGACAAATCAGTAGGATACTCCTCCTCAATGCGGCGCAAGCTAATCTGCCCGGGCTCCTGAAAGATATCCTTTTCAGGGTATGGCCTCATTTCAAACCTTCCGAATTCATCTTTTATTGCGGACAGGACGTCTCCGGTGACAATGTCTCCCGCCACAGCCAGGATAATGTTATTCGGCACATACATCTTTTTATAATACTTAAACAGGTCCTTCCTGGTAAGGTCTTTCAGCAAATGTTCGTATCCGATAACCGGGTGCCGGTATGCATGCCGGGTATAAGCGCCGGAGAAGAGGAGTTGATAAATCCGCCGGTCGGGGTCGTCTTTATTTAATCTTATCTCAGCCAGGATAACCTGCCGTTCTTTCTCCATCTCCTGAGGGTCAAATTGAGAATTCATAACCGCGTCAGCCAGGACCTCCAGGCCTTTGTTTAATTCCTCTCTGGGGAGAGTTACGGTATAGCCGGTATAGTCATAGCTGGTAAACCCGTTTATCTCGCCTCCCAGAGACTCAATCTCCCGGAATATCCGGCCGGGCTGCCTTTTCTGCGTCCCCTTAAACAGCATATGCTCTACAAAATGAGATATTCCCGAACCCAGAAATTCTCCTTCTGTGGCGCTGCCTGCCTTAACCAGCAAAGTCAGGGAAACCACAGGGCTTGCAGTTATTCTCTCCGCGATTACCGTCATTCCGTTGTCAAGAACGTACTTCCGGGCTTTGCTTTCTGCGTAATGCTCAAGAGAAAACGAATCTCCGGCAGTAACAACCGCAAGAAATAAACACAAAGCTATTGTTGAGATAATTTTTATTTTCCCTTTCATATTTTTGATATTATA
>CAYMKG010000157.1:0-2850 GCA_964391145.1 uncultured Planctomycetales bacterium | reverse complement strand
CATATTTCCTCTCCAACGCCTCAAGCTTTATTGCTAAATCCTTATGAGTTAAGAGTAATTCTTTTAATTTGACAAACGCACGCATAATCTGAATGTTGACCTTTATTGCTCTTTCGCTATTTAAAACACTGGAGAGCATAGCCACGCCTTGTTCAGTAAACGCACAGGGCAATTGATAAGAAAATCTTAAAGCCTTGAGGTGGTCACAAAATGTGACCACCTCTTTTTTTCGTGCTGTACCGATTAGATTTAGATTAACTGCGCAGCTGTTTTTCCGCGTCGACAATGCCGCGGTTAAGTAAGCGGATGACCTCGGAGCTTTTTTCTTTAAGGGCAGGCAAAACAAAGGCAGAAGAATTAATTTCTCTTAATATCTGCACTGCCATCCGGAAGAAGCGGATAATTTCGCCTTCATCGGTATCGGTGAAGCGCAGGATTTTAGAAAAGCGAGTCCCTGATAGCCAGGCCTGGGTTGTTTGAGCAAGGTGAAAGTAGAGTTTTTTGCTTTGCGGATATATGCGATACTTCATTTCTCTGAATTTGATTGACTCATAGGTTTTCTCGCAGATTTCTCTTAAATAGCGGGCATTCTTTGGCAGGCGGCCGAGAATGCGCTGGTTTTTCCTGGGCTCAAATACTATAGCCACACAAAGTACTCCTAAAGCAAACTCATCCAATTTTTCCAGAATCCCTGTCTCGTAGAATTCGGAAAGAAGTAGTTCGTAACCGTAGATTGAACGCGCAAACAGCCCTTTGTGGGTAAGCGAAGAGTCTTCTATATAGTTTAAGTCTTTCAGGAGCTTTAATTTTGCCTGCATAAGCCGTAGCGCTTCAATTTTGGCGTGCTTGCGGGATTGAAAATGATGGAAACTTAAGGGATAGATTTCCAGAATCATCTCTTTATACCGTTCGTAGAGATTGAGTAGCGTAGCGTAAGATGTGTTAAACTGGCTCTTTACACCTTCTGCCTGGCCGGAGATTATTTCTTTTACCTGCTCGAAATTTATCAGTCCGGGGTTTATGCGAGAATAGACAAAGCCAACCTTATCCATACCTCTTCTGCCTGCCCGCCCGGCCATCTGATAAAAATCCCGCACCTTTAATATCCGCACGTAGCGGCCGTAGTACTTTCTCAGATTGTCAAATACCACGCTGCGTGCCGGCATGTTTATGCCCAGGGCAAAGGTCTCGGTGGTAAAGATGACTTTAAGCAAGCGGCTGGTAAAGAGTTGTTCAATTACCTCCTTTAGCGTGGGTAGCATTCCAGCATGGTGATAAGCAATACCCTTTTGGATTAGATAATACAGCCGATTGGCACTTTCTTCGCCAGAGAGGTCAAATCGCCTGCAGAGTTGGTCGTATAAAGAGACAATTTGAGTTTTTTCGCTCTGCTTCAGGAAATCAAAGCTGTATAATTCAAAGGCAAGGTCTTCGGCCCTTTTTCTGCTGAAGACAAACCAGATGCAAGGAAGTCCTTTATTCTGGCGGATATAATTTATTAGAGTTACAATTCGATTGGCTCTATGGAATTTTTTTGGCACCCGGGAGGTCAGCTGTTTCTTTAAATCGGATAAATCATCGGCGATTTCATTTCTGCACTGGAATAAAAACCGAAGGGGAACCGGGCGCTTATCCTCGACAACAATTTTAAGTGGCCGCCTCTGAACCGATTCAATCCACTCGGCGAATTCCTTAATATTAGGGATGGTAGCTGAAAGGCACAATATCCTCATATGGGAGGGCAGGAAGATTAGCGATTCCTCCCATACCGTGCCTCTCTCTTCGTTGTCAATGTAATGAATCTCGTCAAAAATAACCCAGGCATATTTTTTTAGAGTTTCAGGTTCGTTAAGAATTTTATTCCGGAATATTTCCGTTGTCATTATCAGTATGCAAGCATCGGGGTTTAAGGAGACGTCTCCGGTCAGAATGCCGATTTTGTCCGGAAACTGGCTTTGGAAGTCCCGGAATTTCTGATTGGACAGCGCTTTTATCGGTGCGGTGTAGATTACGCTTTGCCCTATTTTCAAGGATTTCTGGATTATGTATTCAGCAATAGCGGTTTTGCCTGCGCCTGTAGGGGCACAGACGATTACAGAGTGATCGCGATTAATGTAATTGATTGCCTCTTGTTGAAAACGGTCGTATTGCATAAAGTTATTATAACACATTTTCGAATAATCTTATTCGGTATTTTTATTGCCAAATTCTTTTAAGTATATTAGAATTAAAGAGAATTCAATTATCAAATACAAAAAACGTGATATAATTGGATTAATTTAATGGTGGAGCAAGGAGCATATGAGGAACAGAAGAAGTTTAATGTTTCCGATTATTGTTTTTGCCTTTTGCTGGATTTACGGCTGTTCTGAGACAGGCGTATCTTATTACGGCAGCAAAGCGAAAGTCAGCGTACCTTTCGGCCGCAGTTATAATTACGAGGATATCTTAGTTTCAAGGGTTGTTGACGGCGATACCCTGGTACTGGAGAATGGGCAGAGAGTCAGACTAATCGGCATTGACACGCCTGAGATGCATACGAGTGAAAAACTCTACCGCCAGGCACAGCGCAGCAAAACCGATATACAGAAGATTATGAAATTAGGCAGAAGAGCTTATCAATTTACTCGCAACTTAGTTGGGGGCAGGAGGGTGCGAATTGAATTTGATGTGGAAAAATACGATAAATATGGCCGGCTTCTCGGTTACGTCTATTTAAAAGACGGGACCTTCGTTAATGCCAAGATAGTTCAGGAAGGATATGCTTCATTGTTAACTATACCGCCCAATGTAAAATATGTAGATTTATTTCGGGCGCTTTATCAGGAAGCGCGGGAGAATAATCGAGGT
>CAYMKG010000156.1:0-2864 GCA_964391145.1 uncultured Planctomycetales bacterium | reverse complement strand
GGTGATAAACCGGGATTATGATTTCGCGGTAATCAATTTAGGCCGCCAGGACGGAGTAAGCGAGGCGGACGTATTTTCGGTTTACCATGAGGATAGCTATATCGGCGATATTCAGGTGGATAAGATTCAGAAAAAAATGGGTTCTTGCGTTTTTCTAACCGAGGAAGTTAAAAATAAAATAAGAGAAGGTGACAGGGTTATCCGAAAATAAATGCCACCCTTTAAAATCAAACGCGCCAAATCTATCCGTGGAGAGATTTCCCTGCCCGGCGATAAATCCATAGCCCACCGAAGCATATTTATCAGCGCAATAGCCAAAGGCAAAACGCAGATTTACAATTTTCCTGTCGGCCAGGATTGTCTGGCAACCCTTAGAGCATTTAGAAGGCTGGGAGTAAGAATTTCCCAAATGGATTCGTCTGCATACGGTCTAAGTATCTGCGTAGCAGGCAGAGGCCTTCATGGATTAAAAAAGCCCCGCTCAGCTATCTTTGCCGGAGAGTCAGGCACGACATTACGACTTCTTTTAGGTCTCTTATCCGGACAGCCATTCCAGGCGAGCTTAACTGCCGGCCAGAGTCTTTCCCACAGGCCAATGAGGCGGGTTACAGAGCCGTTAAGAAGAATGGGAGCGGTGATTAAGGCGCACGGCAGATGGCGCACGGCGCACGGCGCAACAGAAGATTATCCACCCATAACTATAAAAGGCGGCAGATTGCGCGGGATTGATTATAAAATGCCGGTTGCTTCGGCTCAGGTAAAATCAGCGCTTCTGTTAGCCGGTTTATATGCCAAGGGCATAACCAGGGTTATCGAACCGAAGAAAACCCGCGACCACACCGAGAGGATGTTAAGAGATTTTGGAGCGGATATAAAAATTAAAGGTAAGACTATCAGCGTAACCGGAAGGAGAGAGTTGGTTTCTCCCGGAGAGATATACATTCCTGCGGATATTTCCTCAGCCAGTTTTTTTATAGTTGCGGCAATATTGTTGTCGCATTCGCAGCTCATAGTAAAATCTGTTGGATTAAATCCGGGGCGAATAGGGATAATCCGGGTTTTAAAGCGAATGGGTGCAAATATCAGAGTTATTCCTGTTAAATCTTCTGCTTTTGGCAGCGAGCCGGTAGGCGATATCGTGGTCAGGAGTAGCTCGCTGGCAGGGGTAAAGATAAACAGCAGTGAAATTCCTCAGATGATCGATGAGCTCCCGATTCTAATGTTGGCTTCTTGTTTGGCCAGAGGCAGAACAGTAATTTATGGCGCAGAGGAATTGAGGGTTAAGGAGACTGACCGGATATCTTCCATGCTAACCAATTTAGAGAAGCTCGGAGCGAATATTTATTTAACCACACCAGCATCGAAATCTGGAAGGCCGCAGGAGAAGATAATAATCGAAGGAACAAGAGGGCTGAGAGGCGCAAAAGTAGAGAGTTTCGGCGACCATCGCACTGCTATGACTATGATAATTGCCGGTTTGCTTAGCCGAGGTCAAACTTTTATTGACGATACGCAGTGTATAGCAAAATCTTTTCCGGATTTTTTAAAAACCCTAAACAGCGTAATTGAGTAATTTTTTATTTGACCCCGCACCTTTTATCTATTAAAATAAGTTTATATTACGGATTTATCCCGCACCTCTGTTATATTCGTCAGAAAGTAGTTATTGAATACCCAAAGGTGCGGGACGAATAATAAAAAGGTGCGGGGTTGACCCCAAACCATTTATATATTACAATAAAGCATATATATAAGAGTTAAAATACGCAGTGGAGAACGACATGGCTAAGATATTTAATTTCCGAAACAGATTAAAAGGCTCGTTTAATTATTTGGCCGGTTTATTTTCCAATGATATGGGCATAGATTTAGGCACCGCTACCACTCTGGTTTACGTAAAAGGAGAGGGGGTGGTTCTTTGCGAGCCTTCCGTGGTGGCAATCGAGAAGGGCACATCCCATGTGTTAGCCGTGGGAGATGAAGCAAAGCGGATGTTGGGCCGCACCCCGGGTAATATCGTGGCTATTCGTCCGATGAAAGACGGAGTAATTGCTGATTTTGAAATTACCGAAGCAATGCTGAGGTATTTTATAAAGCGGGTGCATCACCGCAAGGTATTGGTAAGGCCCAGAGTGGTCATTGCTATTCCCTCCGGTATTACTGAGGTAGAGAAGCGTGCTGTCAGGGATTCAGCTGAGCGTGCCGGTGCAAGGGAGGTATATTTGATTGAGGAGCCGATTGCTGCGGCGATTGGCGTAGGCCTGCCCATTCAGGAGCCGATTGGGAATATGATTATCGATGTCGGCGGCGGCACGACGGAGATCGCGGTGATTTCTTTAGCCGGAATTGTTTTCTCCAGGTCAATACGCATCGGCGGAGATGAGATGGACGAAACGATAATTGAATATCTGAAAAAGAACTACAATTTAATGATCGGCGTGCGCACAGCCGAGGATATAAAGATAAAGATAGGCTCTGCCTATCCTTTAGATGAAGAATCAAGCATGGAGGTTAAGGGTAGAGATCTGGTTAGCGGTTTACCGAAGGCGATAACTATAACGTCTCAGGAGATAAGGGATGCTTTAAAAGAGCCCCTGGAAGCAATCGTCGAAGCCGTCAAAGTGTCTTTGGAAAGAACTCCTCCCGAATTGGCGGCAGATTTGATTGAGCACGGAATTATTATGGCTGGAGCCGGAGCTCAATTAAGAGGCTTGGACCAGTTAGTGGCGGAAGCCACCGGACTTCCCGTCCACGTTGCCGATGAGCCGTTAATTGCAGTTGTTCAGGGTACTGGTAAGGTTTTAAGTGAAATCCGCTATCTAAAAAGAGTTACAGTTCCAATAAAATCTGAAATTCATTCTTAA
>CAYMKG010000155.1:0-2875 GCA_964391145.1 uncultured Planctomycetales bacterium | reverse complement strand
AATAGGAAAGTTGAACTGTAGCTCTTCCAGCAATCTTTTTTCCTTTTTATTCATAATCGACAAATAGGGTCTTCATCCATATAATCTCCGGAAAGATGATAAGCGCGCGCCCGGCATCCTCCGCAGGTGTCTTTATACCCGCATTGACCACACTTACCCTTGTAATTCAAGCTGCGCAATTCCTTCAGGATATCGTTTTCCTGCCAGATAGCGCTGAAATTAAATTCGCGCACATTGCCTAAGCGAAGGGGTAAATATGGACAAGGGTGGACATCGCCGTTAGGCAATATGCAGCAATAGCTTATCCCGGCTATACAGCCACGCTGAAAGCGAATGGGTAAATTCATCTGTTTGGCAACGGGAATGAACTGCGGGGCACATACCGGCTTTAATTCTATCGGTGTGTTTCTCTGCTTCTTGAGAATTCTCTTCAATAGCGATTCATAATCCTCAGAGGAAATTACCGATTCTTCGATTTCCTTGCCTCTCCCGGTTGGGACAAGGAAGAAAATATGGTGCGCACCTGCGCCTATATCGCAAGCCAGGTCAGTAACCTTCTCAATGCCTTCTCTATTATGCCGGGTTACGGTTGTGTGAATTTGGAACTCAAGCCCGACGCTTTTACAGGCCCGCATTGCATTAACAGACCTCTCCCAGGCGCCTTTCACCTGTCTGAATTCATCGTGGATTTTCGAATCAACGCTATCCAGACTGATACCGGCACGCTTAAGCCCGGCCTGTTTTAATTTCCTGGCTATCTCTGTGTCGATCAAAGTACCGTTTGTGCCTAAAACGGGAATCAGGCCATTAACCCGAGCACACCAGATAAGTTCATATATATCCTGCCTTAAGAGCGGCTCTCCGCCGCTTAAAATAACAATCTTAAACCCAGCTCGTACAATCTCACCTAAGAGCTGCTTAGCTTCTTCGGTACTTAACTCATTACTGTCCTTTTTACCTGCATCCCGATAGCAGTGTTTACACTTTAAATTACAGGCGCGGGTAACATTCCAGGATATTATCATTATTTTTTGTAACCACAAGATTTTCACAAGATTAATTAATAAGTTTACAAGCAAAAGCTTTTAAAAAATTCTAATCTTGTGATAATCTGTGAAATCTCGTGGTTTCATTTAACCACTTAGCTGCTTCCTTGGCGTGATATGTGATAATAATATCTGCCCCGGCGCGTCTTATGCTATTTAAAATCTCTAAAATTATATTTTTCTCGTCGAGCCAGCCCATCTTTGCCGCAGCTTTAACCATAGAAAATTCACCGCTGACGTTATAGGCAGCCAAAGGTATATTAAATCCTTCCTTCACTCGCCTTATTATATCCAGATAAGCAAGCGCAGGCTTAACCATTACAATGTCCGCACCCTCCTGTAAATCCAGCTGAACTTCTCTTAATGCTTCGTCGGAATTCGCAGTATCCATCTGATAGGACTTTCTGTCACCGAACCGAGGGGCTGACTCCGCTGCCTGGCGAAACGGGCCATAGAACGAAGAGGCAAATTTGCTGCTATAGGCCATAATTGGCATATTGGAAAAATTATTTTGGTCAAGTATCGAACGGATTGCCGCCACCTGGCCGTCGAGCATTGCCGAGGGCGCGACCATATCGCAACCTGCCTTAGCGTGCGAAAGCGCGGTCTTGGCCAACAATTCTAAACTCGCGTCATTATCAATTAGTCCATAGTCCATAGTCGATGGTCCATAGTTTCTGCCTCTTGACTGTGGACTGTGGACTGTGGACTGTGGACATTTTTTGAAAACTCCGCAATGTCCGTGGCTGGTATACTCGCAAAGGCAGACATCGGTAATTATTATCAGACCCGGCACGCTCTGTTTAATCTTGCTTATTGCTTGCTGAACTATGCCGTTTTTAGCATAAGCCTCGGTTGCCAGACTATCTTTTTTCTTTGGGATGCCGAACAGCAGGACCGCCGGGATACCTAAATCTTTTATCTGCCTTGCCTCTTCTATCAGATTATCAACAGATAGCTGAAAATTCCCCGGCATAGAAGAGATGGGTTTCCTAACCTTTTTGCCCGGACGCACAAAAACAGGCATAATCAGATTATCCGGCGTTATGCGCGTCTGGCGAATCATCCTTCGGAAATTTGCGTTTCTCCTTAACCTTCTTGGCCGATAGATTGGATACCGCATATCTCCTCCTCGGTTAAATAACAGGCCGGGTCCTGTTGCCAGATATCGTTATATACGCTTTTGGCGCGGACCCTGAAATTGCCGTTGCAAATATCCAAAAAATCGCATCGCCCGCAGCGGCCTTTAAGGAAAGCCTTCCTGTCCTTGAGCTTTGACATCAGCTCGTCAGAGCTATCTTGCCAGATTTCGCCAAACGGCCTGTGTTTAACATTTCCGAAAGAATAATCCTGCCAGAACTGGTCCGGATGAACAAAACCCAGATTATCCACGTTGGCAATAGCTATGCCTGAATTGTTTCCGCCGTTGAGGCGCAAGAGCCTTAAAACCTCCTGGGCTCTCTTGGGACTTTCTCTCTTTAGCTTCAAATAAATATACACGCCGTCAGCGTGGTTATCAACGGTTAACACCTCTTTGTCTAACCCTCTGCGCCTAAGCGACTTAGTCCATTCAGAAATTAAATCAATGCACTCGCGCATCTGGCTGTGGGTCAAATCATCCTCGAGCATCTTACTTCCCCGACCGGAATATACCAAATGATAAAAACAAACCCGGCTGATGTTTTCATCCTCTACAAGCTTGAATACAGCCGGCAAATCCGGGTAATTGTGGCGGGTAATTGTGAATCTCAATCCAGTTTTTTGGCCAAGACAAATTAGATTTCTTATTCCCTGCAAGGCTCGCTCAAATGCGCCGGTTTTTCCCCGAA
>CAYMKG010000154.1:0-2909 GCA_964391145.1 uncultured Planctomycetales bacterium | reverse complement strand
TTCGGGGAAAAACCGGCGCATTTGAGCGAGCCTTGCAGGGAATAAGAAATCTAATCAGTCTCGGCCAAAAAACTGGATTGCGTTTCACAATTACCCGCCACAATTACCCGGGTTTACCGGCTGTATTCAAGCTTGTAGAGGATGAAAACATCGGCCGGGTTTGTTTTTATCACCTGGTATATTCCGGGCGGGGAAGTAAGATGCTCGAGGATGATTTGACCCACAGCCAGATGCGCGAGTGTGTTGATTCAATTTGTGAGTGGGTTGATTCGCTTAGGTGCAGAGGCGTGGATAAAGAGGTGTTAACCGTTGATAACCACGCTGACGGCGTGTATATTTATTTGAAGCTAAAGAGAGAAAGTCCCAAGAGAGCCCAGGAGGTTTTAAGGCTCTTGCGCCTCAACGGCGGAAACAATTCAGGCATAGCTATTGCCAACGTGGATAATCTGGGTTTTGTTCATCCGGACCAGTTCTGGCAGGATTATTCTTTCGGAAATGTTAAACACAGGCCGTTTGGCGAAATCTGGCAAGATAGCTCTGACGAGCTGATGTCAAAGCTCAAGGACAGGAAGGCTTTCCTTAAAGGCCGCTGCGGGCGATGCGATTTTTTGGATATTTGCAACGGCAATTTCAGGGTCCGCGCCAAAAGCGTATATAACGATATCTGGCAACAGGACCCGGCCTGTTATTTAACCGAGGAGGAGATATGCGGTATCCAATCTATCGGCCAAGAAGGTTAAGGAGAAACGCAAATTTCCGAAGGATGATTCGCCAGACGCGCATAACGCCGGATAATCTGATTATGCCTGTTTTTGTGCGTCCGGGCAAAAAGGTTAGGAAACCCATCTCTTCTATGCCGGGGAATTTTCAGCTATCTGTTGATAATCTGATAGAAGAGGCAAGGCAGATAAAAGATTTAGGTATCCCGGCGGTCCTGCTGTTCGGCATCCCAAAGAAAAAAGATAGTCTGGCAACCGAGGCTTATGCTAAAAACGGCATAGTTCAGCAAGCAATAAGCAAGATTAAACAGAGCGTGCCGGGTCTGATAATAATTACCGATGTCTGCCTTTGCGAGTATACCAGCCACGGACATTGCGGAGTTTTCAAAAAATGTCCACAGTCCACAGTCCACAGTCCACAGTCAAGAGGCAGAAACTATGGACCATCGACTATGGACTATGGACTAATTGATAATGACGCGAGTTTAGAATTGTTGGCCAAGACCGCGCTTTCGCACGCTAAGGCAGGTTGCGATATGGTCGCGCCCTCGGCAATGCTCGACGGCCAGGTGGCGGCAATCCGTTCGATACTTGACCAAAATAATTTTTCCAATATGCCAATTATGGCCTATAGCAGCAAATTTGCCTCTTCGTTCTATGGCCCGTTTCGCCAGGCAGCGGAGTCAGCCCCTCGGTTCGGTGACAGAAAGTCCTATCAGATGGATACTGCGAATTCCGACGAAGCATTAAGAGAAGTTCAGCTGGATTTACAGGAGGGAGCGGACATTGTAATGGTTAAGCCTGCGCTTGCTTATTTGGATATAATAAGGCGAGTGAAGGAAAGATTCAATATACCTTTGGCTGCCTATAACGTCAGCGGCGAATTTTCTATGGTTAAAGCTGCGGTACAGATGGGCTGGCTCGACGAGAAAAATATAATTTTAGAGATTTTAACCAGTATTAAGCGCGCAGGAGCTGACCTTATCATTACCTACCACGCTAAAGAGGTAGCCTGTTGGTTACAAAAATAAGTTATGATAATATCCTGGAATGTTACCCGCGCCTGTAATTTAAAGTGTAAGCACTGCTACCGGGATGCGGGTAAAAAGGACAGTAGTGAGTTAAGTACCGAAGAAGCTAAGGAGCTCTTAGGTGAGATTGCGCGAGCTGGGTTTAAGATTGTTATTTTAAGCGGTGGAGAGCCGCTCTTAAGGCAGGATATATATGAACTTATCTGGTGTGCTCGGGTTAATGGCCTGATTCCCGTTTTAGGCACAAACGGTACTTTGATCGACACAGAGATAGCCAGGAAATTAAAACAGGCCGGGCTTAAGCGTGCCGGTATCAGTCTGGATAGCGTTGATTCGAAAATCCACGATGAATTCAGACAGGTGAAAGGCGCCTGGGAGAGGTCTGTTAATGCAATGCGGGCCTGTAAAAGCGTCGGGCTTGAGTTCCAAATTCACACAACCGTAACCCGGCATAATAGAGAAGGCATTGAGAAGGTTACTGACCTGGCTTGCGATATAGGCGCAGGTGCGCACCATATTTTCTTCCTTGTCCCAACCGGGAGAGGCAAGGAAATCGAAGAATCGGTAATTTCCTCTGAGGATTATGAATCGCTATTGAAGAGAATTCTCAAGAAGCAGAGAAACACACCGATAGAATTAAAGCCGGTATGTGCCCCGCAGTTCATTCCCGTTGCCAAACAGATGAATTTACCCATTCGCTTTCAGCGTGGCTGTATAGCCGGGATAAGCTATTGCTGCATATTGCCTAACGGCGATGTCCACCCTTGTCCATATTTACCCCTTCGCTTAGGCAATGTGCGCCAGCTTAAATTCAGTGTCATCTGGCAGGAAAACGATATCCTAAAGGAATTGCGCAGCTTGAATTACAAAGGTAAGTGTGGTCAATGCGGGTATAAAAACACCTGCGGCGGATGCCGGGCGCGCGCTTATTATTATTCTTGCGACTATATGGATGAGGACCCGGTTTGTCAGTTTGTCAGGGACACCCTTTCTGCTGAATACAAGGGTGTCCCCAAAATTTAATAAATTTCAAATTCTGTTGAAATGGGGACACCCTGCCGATTGGCTCAAAGGGTGTCCCTCGATTGGGTGAAAGGGTGTCCCTATGAATAAAAAGGAAAAAAGATTGCTGGAAGAGCTACAGTTCAACTTTCCTATT
>CAYMKG010000153.1:0-2927 GCA_964391145.1 uncultured Planctomycetales bacterium | reverse complement strand
TAAACAATAATATATTAATACTCATTCAAAAATTGTCAAGAAAAATTTTAATATATTTTATTATATTTTAAGGTAATTTAACAACTAGTAAAGTGATAATTTCAACCCATTTTTAACGCAGATTCTCGCAGATTGCAGGCAGATTCTCGCAGATAAATCTTTAAATCTGCGTAAATCTGCGTTAGATTTGCGTATATCTGCGTTCAAAGGGTAGTTCTTAAATAAATTGGCTATATATCTTAATATATTGTAGATGGGAGGTTCTGTCTTAACTCCTTAATTTAAAGAATAAGGGAAGGACTACTTAATGCTCAATTTCTGCGCAGGAATATAGAGTGATATATCCTAAGCGGTTGGAATAGTTGGAGTTAAATGTTGCTCAAAATTTGTTCAAGGTTTGGCGGGTTTAACGAGATAATTCGTTGGCAAGAATTTAGAAAAGGGTAGAGTAAAGGTAAATCTGCTGCCCTGCCCTTGCTTGCTTTCGACCCAGATATTACCTCCGTGCATCTTCACAATCTCTCTTGTTATTGATAATCCCAATCCTATACCTTGAAGGGGTAAAGAAGAAGTGCTGGAGGCATGTTTAAAGCGCTCAAATATCTTATCAAGTTGCTCCGGAGGAATCCCGATGCCCGTGTCTCTCACTGAAATTTCCAAAAAATCTCCTTTCTCCTCCACTTTTGCTTTTATGGTTATCCGGCCACCTGCGGAAGTAAACTTAATAGCATTACTGAACAGATTGACAAGAATCTGGTTTACTCTATCCGGGTCCGCATTGATATGGGGCAGATTGGGCTCTATTTCTAACTTCAGCCTTATCTTCTTGGCTTCCCTCCATCGCTCTAAGGATTCTGCTGCCTCCTGGATAACCTTACCTATACTTATCATCTGCCGGTTTAACTTAAATTTGCCGGCCTCTATCTTAGAAATATCCAGTAAATCGCTGATTAACTTAAGTAAGCGGTCTGCGCTATGATTGACAATCACCAGACACCTTTTTTGTTCTTCATTAATCTGCCCTATCGTACTCTCTAAGATTAAAGAAGATGACTGCTTTATATTGATTAACGGAGCGCGTAATTCATGAGAAACCATAGAGACAAATTCCGACTTTAGTTTGTTTAACCTACTCAATTCCCTATTTGCCCGCTCAACCAAAATAGCACGGGTCTCTAAATCATTCATATCCTCCCGAAGCCTTTGAGCAATCTTATTCAGAGAGTCCGCCAACTCAGCAACCTCTTGGTTATTTCTTACTTGCACGCTGTGGCTCAGGTCTCCCCTGGCAATAATATTGGCACTTGAAGATAATTTATTAACATTTTTACTGAGGCCCACCAAAAGATAAAGTCCTAATACGACGATAATAGCGGTGATAAAAACAACGGGAAGTATAAAACTTACATATGTTGCTGTCGGCAAAAGATGAGGCAGTACTAGATAAACAAAGACCAAAAGGGGGATAATCGAAATCAGACAAAAAGCGATAAAAATCTTACGAGTTAGCCGACTCATAATAACCCATACGCCTTCATACGCGCCCTTTTAGATTTCAACTTTGCTACCCGGCTGGTAAATAATGGAAAATCATCATTGTAAGTATAGCTTTGCTGTCGTCTACAACTAAGATTATTCCTTTCTCAGACATTGTTTTTATACCACAGAGGCACTGAGGCACAAAGAAAAACAAAGATTTTTTAAGGTTTAAGATTTTCTCTGTGAACTTTCATTTATCTCTGTGACTCTGTGGTTAAAAAGTTTTTGAAATTGGTAATTCTATTTTTACATCCGTTCCCTTATTTTCCTGGCTGGTTATCGATATTGTACCTTTATGTTCATCAATAATCCGGTGAACAATAGACAACCCCACCCCCCAACCCTCTGACTTAGTGGTAAAGAAAGGGTCAAATATCTTATCTAAATTATTCTTGGGGATGCCCCAGCCTGTATCAGAAATAATTACTCCGATTCGACCGTTGGAAACCTCTGTTTTTATATTGAGTTTACCCCCTTTTGACATTGCTTCAATACTATTTGTGAAAAGATTTAAAAAAACCTCTTCCAGCTTTGCCGGGTCACAGAAAACCTTTGGCAGTGATTCGCCAAATTTCCTGGCAATTTTAATCTTATGCTTTTCAAATCTATATCTTAAAAATTCCAGGCTCTTCTGGATAATTTCATTGATGTCTGCCCGCCTAAATTCCATGCCTTGCGGCTTGGCAAAATCTAAGAATCTCTCAATCAAATCTTCCGCCCGTTCTATCTCAGTCAAGATAACTGAGAAATTTTTAGCGTCTTCTCTCTTTTCTTTAATTCTGGCCTGAAGTATCTCAATAAATAATTTTACCGAGGTAAGCACAGTATTAACCTCGTGCGCCATTCCCGCAGCCATCTCGCCCAAAGAAGCCAATCTTTCTGCCCGGACGAGATGTTCTTTAAGTTTTTGTTTTTCAATAGCAAGTCTGCGTGCCTCCAGCGCCCTCTTTATAATAATACTAACCTCCTCTGCGTCAAATGGCTTGGTGATATAATCATAGCAGCCAAGCTTGATTGCCTCCTTTGCTGTCTGGACAGTCGCATAGCCGGTTATTACTATAATCAGTATATCTTTATTTAATCTCTTTATATTTTTAATAAGCGTCATCCCATCCATATTAGGCATCTTAAGGTCAGAAATAACCATGTCAAAAGGGCTCTTTTTTATCTTTTCCAAAGCCTCTAATCCATCCTGGGCAGTCTCTACTTCATAGCCTTGTTTTGTCAAGACCCTATAGAAGACTTGCCTTATAACCTCCTCATCATCAGCAATTAAAATCTTCCCCATTTGCATTCTGTGTGTTATGCTTCTTTTTTTAGTCTGTTCTTGATCACCGGGAAGGTTAAGGTAAAAGTCGTGCCTTGTCCTACCTTGCTGTCTGCCTCTA
>CAYMKG010000152.1:0-2959 GCA_964391145.1 uncultured Planctomycetales bacterium | reverse complement strand
GCTGATAGTTGAGGTGAAGAACCTAAAGAAGTATTTTCCGATTGAGCGGGGGATTTTTTTAAAAACCCGCGGCTTCATCAAGGCAATTGACGGGATAAGCTTTGGCGTGGAAAAGGGAACAACCTTGGGTATTGCCGGGAGGTCCGGCTCTGGCAAGACCACGTTAGCCAAACTTTTAGCGAAATTAATACCCCCGACATCAGGCGAGATTATCTACAGCCCCAGACACATAGCCAGTATTCGCAAGGACGTGCAGATTATTTTTCAAAATCCTTATCAGAGCCTTAATCCCAGAATGCGCATTCGGGATATTCTGGCTGAGCCGTTGATAATCCACCGGATTGTTCGCAAAGGTGAGCTGGATGGCGAGCTCTCGCAAATTTTAAGATACGTTGGTTTGGATAAGGATGTTTTAAACCGTCTGCCTATCGAATTTAGCGGTGGCCAAAGACAGAGAATCTGCCTGGCCCGCTCTTTAATTTTAAAGCCTAAATTTCTGATTCTTGATGAACCTGTTTCCAGCCTTGATTTAACGCTGCAGGTAGAAATTTTAGACCTGCTTAAAAGCCTGAAAAAAAGATTTTCCCTCACTTATATTTTTATAACCCATAATCTGGCTTTACTAAAAGAGATCTCCGATACTATTTTAAGAATTGAGAGAGGCAGGTTAATTTAAGCTTGCAATTTAACCAAGTCTGGATATAATAACTACGTTATGTTGCGACAGTTTGTTTTGAGTTTTATTCCTTTGTTTGTTGCGGTCGACGCGTTGGGCAATATGCCGTTTTTCTTGTCTTTAACCTCCGGCATGATTCACAAGCAACGCCGCGCCGTTGTAAACGAGTCTGTATCAGTGGCCTGTTTATTGGCAATACTATTCATGCTGGTGGGTAAATGGATATTGCAGATATTGGGGATTAGCGTTGCCGATTTTAAGATTGCCGGCGGGATTCTTCTTCTGGTTATCTCAATCAACCTGTTACTTCCCGGTAAAAGTAAATTTGCTTACCTGCCCAGTGGCCAGGAAAGCGTGGGGGTTTTTCCCTTAGCTACTCCCCTGATTACCGGCCCGGCAGTTTTAACAATTACTCTGATATTGTTGGATAAGTTCGGATTTTTAATGACGCTTATATCTATTGTTTTGAATATGTTAATTGTCTGGATTGTATTTACAAGCTCGCAACGAATATTTCGCCTCATCGGCCAGCCAGGTAGCCGGGCTTTTTCTAAAATCGCTGACATATTACTGGCGGCAATCGCAATAATGTTAATCCGTCAGGGAATAATGGAAACCTTTATTTTAAGGTAATGAGGGAAGTCCTTACCTTTATATTAGCAGGAGGCAAAGGCGAGCGGCTCTGGCCGTTAACCCGGGACCGCACCAAGCCGGCAGTGCCTTTCGGAGGGATTTACCGCATAATAGATTTTTCCTTAAGCAACTGCTTGAATTCCGGCTTGCGGCGTATTTATGTACTCACCCAGTATAAATCCGCTTCGCTTGAGAGACATATCAGATTGGCCTGGAATATCTTATCTTCGGAACTGGGAGAATATATTGAGGTGCTCCCGGCGCAGCAGAGAATAGGAGAAGTCTGGTACAGAGGCACAGCCGACGCCATATACCACAATATCTACATAGTCAAAGCAGAGGAGCCTGATGAGGTGCTGGTTTTGTCAGGCGACCACGTTTACAAAATGAATTACTGCCGGATGATTGATTTTCATCGGCAGGTTGACGCTGATTTAACCGTTGCGGTAGTCCAGATGGGCCGCGAAAAAAACATAAGCCATTTCGGCGTGGTTGAAATTGGCGAGAAGAGCAGAATTACGGGATTTAAGGAAAAACCCCGGGTTAAAGAGGGAGAAGATGCCGGCACTGTACACGCCTCAATGGGAATATATCTGTTTAAGAAAGGTGTCCTGATGGATGTCCTGGAGGCAGACACCTTGAAGATTGGCGCCAAGTATGACTTTGGCAAGGACATTATACCGAATATGATAAAAAACAACTTCAAAATCTACGCCTATAATTTTTTTGACAGCTGTAAAAACAAACCGATGTACTGGCGCGACATCGGAACCATAGATGCTTATTATGAAGCAAACATGGATTTAGTGGCCGGTTCTCCGCCGTTTGACCTTTACGATAAAAAATGGCCGGTCCGAACCTATCAGGAGCAATTTCCTCCCGCAAAGACAGTTTTTACTGACGGGAAGGGGACCAGAGAAGCGGGCTTGATTTTAAATTCGTTGATTTCAGGGGGCTGCGTTATCAGCGGCAAGCGGCTGGAGAGGTCGGTGCTTTCCTACAACGTGCGAATCAATAACAATTCCGAAGTTGCAGAATCCGTGTTGATGGAAGGGGTAAGCGTGGGAAGCGACGTCAAAATCAAGCGGGCAATTATCGATAAAGACGTGGATGTGCCTTCAGGGACTGTGATAGGTTATGACGCCGAAGTAGATAAAAGGCATTTCTTTGTTTCTGATTCCGGCATTGTGGTTGTAGCTAAAAAAACAGAGATAAAATGAGTGCGGCTAAGATTAGAAAGGCAAAGATTGGGGACGTAAGCCAAATTCAGAAATTAATTAATCAATTCGCCAAACAGGAATTAATGCTCCCTCGGTCATTATCCGATATTTACGAATCCTTGCGCGACTTTTGGACCTGTGAACTTAACAATCGGATAATCGGATGCTGTGCTCTTCATGTAACCTGGGAGGATCTGGCTGAGGTTCGCTCCCTGGCGGTCAATAAACGATATCAAAGAAGGGGCATTGGCAGGCAATTAATTAACGCGGCTATAAATGAGGCAAGGGAACTCGGGTGCAAATCTGTATTCGCTCTTACCTACATTCCCGATTATTTTAGAAAATACGGGTTTTGTAGAATAAGTAAAGAGAGGCTGCCTCATAAGATCTGGGCTGAATGTATTAATTGCCCGAAGTTTCCCGATTGTAA
>CAYMKG010000151.1:0-2959 GCA_964391145.1 uncultured Planctomycetales bacterium | reverse complement strand
CGCCTAATCCTAAATATACCGCAAAGATACTTAACAGGCACAAAGACCAAAGCGCGATGAATAATACGCTGCCTTTGTTAAGGGTGTCCCTAAGATTGAGATTAGGAGATGGGTATGTCAATGGTTCTGGTAATCTTCTCACTCTGCCGGCCATTCTCAAATTCCAATTCTATTCTCACCGCTAAAGGTAAAGCTTCTTCTATCTGCCAATCCTCAAGCCAAATATACTCTTTTTCTTCGCTATTGTAAAAATAATAGTCAAATCTCACTGACTCAACATTTTCAAACAATACCCCATTCTTGCCGGCTTCATCTTTATAAATTTGGCTGTAATTCCTAACCTGCTTGCTTAACTGCTTTTTCTTTTTATCGTAAGAATAGGTTACCTCCCCGATTCCGGTCAGTTGAGCCTGCCTTGAGCCCGGCGTAGTTACAAAGGTAGCGAAACTAATCTTTTCCTTCTGGCCCTGGAATTTAATTGTATTAAACCTGAAGGTGTTTCGTAACTCACTGGTAAACTTCTCAAAGAAAATATTAATATCTTCCTGTTTATTTACCTGATTAAGGCGCTGCCAGATTTTTATGCCGTTACTTAACGTCGCAACGACTGCCAGGCCGATTAGCGAAAACATTGCCAGGACAATCAGCATTTCGATAAGGGTAAATCCCTGTCGAGTCCACAGTCCATTGTCCATAGTCCATAGCCCTTTTCGCGAAGAGTAATGACTATTGCCTCTTGAATTCATAATAAATGACTTATTGGTAGTCACTATGGACCATCGATTATCGATTATGGACTAACCTGCTTGGGAACAAAGTTCGATACATAAGCGACTCTTAAAAGATTAACCGTTCGGGAGCCCTGTTGCCAGGAAACCCTTAGGTCAATCTTATATACTTCCTCAGGTACAATAGAACCGTAATTCAAATCCCAGTTAAATTTTTTGTTTCCGATTATGAATTCGCCCGATGTTGGCATAGGGCTAAAAAACTCATATTGCCTGAAATCATCCTGCAACCGCCAAATCTTTTCATCCAGCCACAGCTGCACTTTCAAGCAGTTCAGATAATAATTGTATGTATCCGTTGAAACTAAAAATGACTGAAAAACCATCACTAACCCGAATGCTAAAATCGCCGTTGCTACCATTACCTCAACCAGCGTAAAACCCTTTTTTAGTCCACAGTCCATTGTCCACAGTCCATTGTCCACAGTCCATTGTCCACAGTCCATAATATTTTTATCTATGGACTATCGACTAATTTATTATTCCCAATTGGTGACGTCATCCTCGCTCGCTACTCCATCTCTGCCTAAAGAATAAAGGTCATAATCCTGAGAACGATGCTCGCCGGGACACTTATATTCATATTCCCTGCCCCAGGGGTCAATTGGCTTTCCTTCCAGATACGGCCCGTTCCAGTTTCTTGCCGAAGGAGGTTTGGTTAATAAAGCGTTTAAACCTTCTTCGGTGGTGGGAAAGGCGCCATTATCCAACTCATAAAGCTTAAGGGCGGTGGCGATATTGGCGTTAATGTCGGCTTTGGCAGCAGCGACTCGCGCCTGTTCACCTCGACCGGTTAATCGCGGCATCACCATTGCCACCAGCGCGCCGATGATTATAACCACCAACATTAACTCAATCAAAGTAAATCCTGATTTCCTCATATTTACCATTCCTCCTTTAAATACTTTATCCATTCTTTTTCGAATTGAGCTATTCCGTTAAAGTAAGTAGGATAAACGTAACCAAGCGCCTCTCCTAATTTTTTACCGTCCCGCAACTGGCGGCAAAACTCAGTAAAATTATCTGTGCCATATCGCTCAATTAGGAATCCTACCAGAGAGGCAGACTGCAGGTAATATAAGTTTACTAAATTTTTACCATCTATAATTATAAAACCCGGCTGGCCGTCGACCGAAGTTGCACGCAAATGTATTTTATCGGTATCCTTGATCAAGCGGACATCCAAATCCATTATATCCTTTATCGACAACAATGTTCCCTTTTTTAGATATTCGCTCGCTATTCTTTTTATTCGCCTTCTGTCAATGCTTTCCTCCCACTGCGCCACTCCCTCATCCAACCATAGAGGAACCTCGCCCTTAAATCCAACAAAATCTCTGAAGATCAAATGAGCTATTTCGTGGGGAAGGATAGAAGTCAGAAATTCCTGACTTCCTGCGTAACCGAGAATTTCCTTGTTTTTATAATCGGCCATACCTTTAGACCATTCCGGCTGTCCTGAAGCTTCCAAGAAAGCGGCGTGATCAGGATAGATATAAATTTTTACCCGGTTAGCCCAGGTCCAGAAATTTGAATAGCGGGCATAACCAAGATCGGAAGCAATGCGATTATAGTCTCTTTCTGCCTTATGCAATACTTGACTCGCAAAGGTCTTATCCTGGACAAAATACACTATAAAATGTTCATCCTTTTGTTCCTGCCAGTCCTGTGCAAGTAATACAGTAGCTGTCAACAATATAATAAAAATAGAATATATAATTTTCATCTATTTTGTCGGTTAGGATTTTTTTGTAACCACGAGATTACACAAGATTTTTATAAACCACAAAAACACAGAGACACAAAGAAAGAAAAAAGAATAATTTTAGGTGATTTAACAACTAGTAAAATGATAATTTCAACCCATCTTTAACGCAGATTCTCGCAAATCTAACGCAGATTTACGCAGATAAATCTTCTAATCTGCGACCATCTGCGTGAAATCTGCGATTATCTGCGTTCAAGGGGTAGTTCTTAAATTGGCTAAATAAGTTATAAAAAACTCTAATAACTCTGTGACTTTGAGTCTCTGTGGTTAAGAAGTTTTTTGAAATAAATCTTGTGATAATCTGTGCAAACTTATGGTTTTATTTTTTAATCTCTTATCTAACAGGGCTAATCTGAAATATCGGCAGGAGCATTGCTACGACAATAAATCCCACCAGCAATCC
>CAYMKG010000150.1:0-2976 GCA_964391145.1 uncultured Planctomycetales bacterium | reverse complement strand
CGCTTATAAGATAATCAAATATTTTCTGTATATCATTACGTATAGCATCTGCGGTTCTAAAATCTTTCTTTGCTCTAGCCTCTCTTCGCTGCTTCATCATCTCAACCATTCTCGGCGGCAATTCTTCCTTAGGTTTTGTTGCAATTCCAAATATGCCCAAGAAGGTTTCAAGCTTGGACTTAGCATAGTTAAACGCTTCTTCTTTATCACTGCAAATATAGACAGAGGCTAAATCTATTAATTCAAATAAGGCCGCTAGTGCAACGGGTGTATTAAAATCATCATCCATAGCCTTCTGGAATTTAGTACAGATGCCATCAATTTTAGTCTTATCTTCTTTGGAAGAAACGGGGGTTGGAGTAATTTTCAGCCAATTATTAACACTGTCAAAAAAATCATTGAAATTTTTCTTTTGCTTTTTAAACTCTTCCATCTTCTCTTTATTATAATCTATCGGATTGGAATAATGTGTGGACAAGAAGAATAATTTCAAAATGTCTACGTCATAATATTGTTTAATAAAATCCTTAATTGTTATAAAATTCCCCAATGACTTTGCCATCTTCTGTCCATTTATAGTTAAAAGTCCGTGGTGTATCCAGTATTTAGCAAATAGCTTTCCGGTTTTAGCTTCGGACTGGGCAATCTCATTTTCATGATGGGGAAATATCAAATCCCTGCCACCCGCATGTATATCCAGTGTGTCTGTTCTCAGAAATTTCTGACTCATGACCGAACACTCAATATGCCAGCCAGGACGACCCTTACTCCAAGGGCTTTCCCAAAATGGCTCATCTGACTTTGAGAATTTCCATAAAGCAAAATCTAAAGGGTCATCTTTTGTTTCATCTGGTTCTTTCCTTACGCCAGTTAACATCTGGTCAATACTCTGACCCGATAGTTTTCCGTAACCTCTAAACTTGCGCACACTAAAATATACTCCGCTGTCAGTAACATAGGCATAGCCCTTATCAACTAAACCCTTTATATACTCAATCATTGCAGGAATATTCTTAGTGGCTCGCGGCTCTTCTCCGTCTTCATCCACATCGCCTAATCGAATACCTAATGACTGTAGGTCTTTTTTATAGCTGGCAATATATTCCCTAACCAGCTCTTTCCAGTCCTTGTTTAACTCCTTGGCTCGATTTATAATCTTGTCGTCTATATCAGTAATATTGCGAACAAATCTAACTTTATAACCACGGTATTCCAAATAGCGCCTTATTACATCAAATATATAGAGACTGCGGGCGTGGCCTATGTGACACTCATCGTAAACCGTTACCCCGCAGGTATACATCTTCACCTCAGGTGGATTCAGTGGCTTAAACTCTTCTTTCTTGCGGGTAAGAGTATTATATACATAAATAGACATAATTTATTATCGCTCTAATTTTGCGATTCGTTTCTCCAACTCCTCCATCTGCTGCATAATGGGGTCAAGGATATGCCTATGGTCTAAGCTTAAATCTATCTTTTTCCCGTCCTGCTTGGTAATTCTTCCAGGAACGCCAACCACTGTGGAATTTGCCGGAACATCTTTAATTACTACTGCATTTGCGCCGATATAAGAATTGTCTCCCACCGTAATGTTTCCCAGAACCTTGGCTCCCGCGCCTACCACGACGTTATTTCCGATAGTAGGATGGCGTTTGGTCTTCTGCTTCCCGGTGCCGCCCAGGGTTACGCCCTGATACAGGGTAACGTTATCTCCGATAACGCTTGTCTCGCCAATCACTACTCCCATGCCGTGATCAACGAAAAGTCCGCGGCCAATCTCTGCTCCGGGATGTATCTCAATTCCGGTAACAAAGCGGGAAAACTGGCTGATTGCCCGGGCCGGTAATTCCAATTTAATCTTATAAAAAAAGTGGGCGATACGGTGGTAAAAAATAGCGTATAATCCCTGATAAAGCAAAAGAACCTCAAGCACACTATAAGCCGCAGGATCCCTCTCGCAAGCTGCCTTTATCTCCGGATAGAAAAAGACCAACAGGATAATTAGCCTCAAGATAAAAAGGCCGATTATTATTCCGATAATATACCACGCAATCATCTTTTACCCCTCCTTAACAGCGCTACGCACCAGGCAGCAATTGCCTTGTTCTTTCCTATATCGCCAACACCCTCAGCCGTAGTAGCTTTAAGATTAACCGATTCGAAGCTCAGGTTAAGCAACTTAGCAATACTCTTCTGCATTTCTAATCTTTGCAGTGAAATTTTCGGCGCTTGAGCAACGACCGTGACATCGAGATTGACAACGGCAAAGCCCTTATTCTTAATGAGCCGAAAGACCTTCTTAAGCAATTCCGTACTTCTGATGTTCTTATACTTAACATCCGTATTAGGGAAATGCTTGCCGATGTCAGCCAAACCCAACCCTCCCAAAATAGCGTCGCATACAGCATGCAACAGTACGTCTCCGTCAGAATACCCGAGCAGACCTTTCGAATAAGGGACCCACACACCGCCTAAGAATAATTTACGTCCTTTAACCAGGCGGTGAATGTCGTAACCAATCCCTACCCTGTAAATACTCTCTTTCATCTTAAATCGCGGACACTTCTCCGATTGGTGTCCTTCGCTGTGTTTCCTTCGCTTTGTCCTTCGCTGCGCTCAGGACTCGAGGGCAATTCTGAACGCAGTGAAGAATCTCGCTCAGAACTTTCGAACACATTCGCTTACGCTCAGTGTTCGACCCTGAGTGTAAACGAAAGGTCGAAGGACACTGAGACGAAGTCGAAGCGCAAGAAACATCCTCAGAAAATTGGGGGGACACCCTTCCGATTGACTCAAAGGGTGTCCCTGGAAAATAGTAAAATGGAGCGGGCAAAAACTAAATCTTCCGGCGTGGTAATTTTGATATTAAAATACGAGCCGGAAACCACAGTCACCCTTTTGCCTAATTTCTCCACCAAATAAGCATCGTCTACCGCGGCTGCATTGGGAAATTTTCTATACGCCTCGATAATC
>CAYMKG010000149.1:0-3043 GCA_964391145.1 uncultured Planctomycetales bacterium | reverse complement strand
CGCTTCGAGCGCCAACCAAGCTTTCCTCGTCTTTTGCGCTTTGACATTGATTCCCTCCTGTTTTTACTCTCGCTTATTTGGCTTTAATGGCCAGTACACGTATAAAATCAGCGCAATCCTCTACTTTATCTGCAACATTTTCCATTGATTCGGTTAACTGGTAGATAAGCAATAGAATCGGAGCAGCTAAACCAGAGTGAACAATTGCCTCAACGGTCATTCTCTTCTGTTCGTCAGCCCGCTCTTCTAACTCCTCAACACTAATACAATCAGCCAAAGCCTTTTTAATGTCATTTTTGGCCAGAGAGTTCATGGCATCCTTTAGTTTCTCAACAGCCACAGTAATGATTTCTGATGTCTCAATAAGCTTACCTAAGATACTCTCAGGCAGTCTTTCCTCTAAAAAATCAAGCAACCTTCCGGCTCCATTAGCATGGTCGGCGATAGCATCCAGAGATTTCGTAAAGTGCATAAGATCTTCTCTGTCCGGAGGAGCAATCAACTGCTCGGTAAGAGCATCCATAATTGAGCGCCGAATCAAGTCAGCTTCGTGCTCAGATGTCTTTATCTTCTGAATGCTTCCGCTCTTTCCGACCAAATCGTTGCGCCCAAAGTATGCGATTGCCTCTTGAAGGTTTGACACAGTTTCATAAACCTTATCGATATGTTTTCTGGCTCGCTCCAATGCTACCCTTTCCTGTTCTCTACCCAACCACCCGAATATATTTCTTGATTCCTGCATTACCATCGCCTCCTTTATTATCTAAAAATACTACTGCTGACAGTTGCGTTTACCGCTAACCGCTTACCGTTATCCGTCTTCAGTAAACGGTAAACGGTAAACGTAACTACCGTCTTTTTATAATAGTTGCAATGCCCTCATTTAAACAACCATATTACTTTCATTATTATAAACGAAACCAAACCGCTCATAAATGGAGTCAGAGACCAGGCAACCACCATATCTCTGATTACCCTTTTATTTACCGCCCTTATTCCCCGGGCAAAACCTACGCCGATAACTGCCCCCACCATAGAATGGGACGTAGATACCGGAATGCCTAAATGAGTATAAATCTGCACATTTGCCGCTGAAGCCACCTCCGCAACAAAACCCATTATGGGAAGCATATGAGTGATTTTGAAACCTACCGTCTCGATAACTTTATATCCCCATGTGGTTACGCCTAAAACAATTGCTATTCCTCCCACTACCGTTGCCCAAAAAACAGAAAAGATACCAGAGCCTACCATTACTCCGGTAACATTAGCAACATCATTCGCACCCCAGGTAAAAGCCAGATAAATACTACTTAAAATAAGAAGCCAGCGTGTTACGACCGATTCAAATTTTCGAGGCACAAGACTAAAAAAAATCCTCCTTATAATCGGATAAAATAGAAAAGCCAAAAAACCGGAACCAAAGGGGGTTAATACCCAGGATAAAAATATCTCTCCGATTTTTTGCCAGTATATCGGAGCAAAAATGGAAAGCCCGGCTCCGGCTACTGCTCCCACGATAGAATGAGATGTAGAAACGGGTATACTCTGATGCGTAGCCAGAAGCACCCAAATGCCTGCTCCAAAACAAGCAGCAAGAGCAACCAGCATTGCCATTTGAGGTTCCAACTTGTCCAGAGGGACGACGCCTTTCCCAACTGTCTTAATTACTCTCGAACCGAAAATAACTGCTCCAAAAAAAGAAAATGCACAGGTAATAATTATCCCTTCTTTAAGAGTCATTCTCCGCGAGCCAATATCGGCACCCACGCAATTTGCCGCGTCATTGGCGCCAATATTCCAGCCCATAAAAACACCAGCAACTATAATCAAAACTGGGATAATTATCATATTAACCAGAAGTACCTATCTCGCCCGCCTTTTCCAGGGCAAACTTGGTAAATAAGGGACCGATTAACTCATAGATAATCGTAGTAGCAACAATAGTAGTAAATATTAATCCGCCGACCTGGGGAAATTCACTTTTGGCAATTAAGGCGCAACCTAAAGCCACGCCCGCCTGAGGCGCAAGGCCAAGACCCAAATATCTCCTTACTATCTTGGACGCACGGGAAATAGCGCCTCCTAAATACACGCCGGCTATCTTGCCAGCCATACGAAATGTCAAATACACAAGCCCCGCAAGGCCAATCTCTCTAAGAAAATGTATCTCCAGATTTGCTCCTGCTAAAACAAAAAACATAACATATAACGGAGAATCAATTGTTCTAATGAGGTCAAAAAAATTCAACCTTGTCTTCTTAAGGTTAACCAAGCTTGCGCCCAAAAACATACACGCAAGCAGAACCGAAAAATGCAGACTCAGAGCTAATCCGATAGTAAAAAATATAAATCCCAAAGCATAAACAAGCGCTTCAGTCTGCGTGCGGATATATCTGGAGAGATTAGAAGCCAATAGGCTCATCGTCCATCCGAGAAGAAATGCGCCTCCTATACCCAGCACGGATTTTAGAATAACTTTAATAATAAAGAGGTTGCTGCTTACATGTGCGGTAACTGCCTTGGATATCGCCAAAGATAAGGCGAAAACAATCAAACACCAGGCATCATCAATTGCCACTACTCCTAAGAGAGTATCGGTAAAGTTGCCTCTGCTTTTATATTCCCTCACAACCATAACCGTAGCTGCGGGCGCAGTAGCTGCGGATATACCCCCAAACAACAATGACAGATAAAACGGTTGCTTTAGAATCAAAAATATCCCCAATGTTACAAGAATCCAGGCGCCGGTTGCCTCAAATAAGGAAATCCAGATTACCGACCTGCCGATTCTTAAGAAATTATCACGGGAGAAATTCTGGCCAATGCTAAAGGCAATTATGCCGAGCACGATATTGGAGATAAATCCAGAAGCAGATATTAAATCAGAAGAAACAATATTCACAAGTGAAGGGCCGAAGAGAATCCCCAACAAAAGATAAGCGGTTACGGAAGGGAATTTTATCTTATTTATTAAACGGGCGCTAACTAGCCCGAAAAGCAAAATGAGGCCGAGGCTAAGAATTGCATTCATTATTTATTT
>CAYMKG010000148.1:0-3076 GCA_964391145.1 uncultured Planctomycetales bacterium | reverse complement strand
CCCAACAGAAACTGCTCTGCGGATTACCAGAATAATTATAGTATATTTAAACCCTGTGTCAAGAATAATTTAGAAATAAAAGGCGAATTATTCTTTAGATTACGGTATGGCGGTTTTTGAAATTATTATACTGCAGCGGGCGATGCTTGAGCCTTCGGATTTGGGGCTGATATTGTATTTCTCGATTCTCAATAGACTATTTGAACTCTCGAGCTTATACATAAAGTTAAAAATCTGCTCCATCTGCGCCTCGCAGCTTAAACTCACATAGTATTTCCTGAATACCGGCCCCTCCTTAACGCCCGTTGGTTTTATATCAACAAGATATACCGCGGTTCTGTTTGCCAGGTCTCCGATTTCCTTCAAAAGCGCGGTGGCCACCTCCTCCGCAGAGAGGTCTTGAATCGAGTATCTAGCGTATTTTTTGGTCTCTTTAAGTATCCTTTCTTTCTGCGCCAATATATGCAGGTCTTTTTTAATCCGAGTTCTTTCTTCCTTAATCTCCTCGTTTAAAGACTTAATTTTCGAAAGAACGGGGTAGATTATCAGGCGGTCTAATATCGTCAATGTAAGGAATCCCAAAGCGACATAAAATATAATTTTTTCTCTTCTGGATAAATTGGAAAAAAAAGCGTAAATTTTCTTGAAGTCTAACATTTTATTGAATTTTTTTGTTAAGCGTGCAGGTTACTGAAAAATCCGCCACATCTTTCTCGCCTTCTTTCCTTTTTCTGGTATAGCGTGTCTCTACTTTTTTAAAATATCGAGATTTGCCTAAATTATCAACGAAAGAGAATACCGTAGCCATAGATTCTGCCGTTCCTTCGATTGAAAAAGTTCCTTCGTCGTCAAATTTAAGATAACTGATTTTTACATCTAGAGGCAAAGCGCTGTAAAACTCAGCCAAAACCTCCAGAGAATAACCCCGCGCATACAAAAAATTTCTTATTAACTGGTTTTTCGTAAAATCGTCTTCTAATTCCTGCGCCTCTTGGTGTATTGTTTTATATCGAGAGGATATTTTTCTCAAATAGCTGCCTTTAACATAAATCTTAACAAGTAATATGCAATAAATTAGAACAAAGGCAGCCATTACCAAAATGCCCGCCTTGATAATCTCCCTCCCCCTCTGCTTCAGCGATTTCTCTAATTTTATCTCCTCGGGCACAAGATCGAGCTTTGTCTCTTCAAATGTAAGTGCGGCAGCGGCTGCATTTAAAAAGGATAATCTTGCTCCATGAAGCGAGCCTGTCTGGACAGCCTTCCGAGAAATGGTAAGATAATTAAAATAAGGTAAAGTTTCAATAGGAATATGAAGAACGGTATTTAAAGTTTCGATCAAATATCCGAGATTATCCACCGCTCCGGTAAGGAAAAACCTTATGGGTGATTGGCCAACATCTTCGCTGGAGTAGACTTCAAGAGACTTCCTTATCTCATCGACGAATTTAGGCTCGTATTTCTCTCTCTCCCCCGATAAATGCTGCGTGCCGATAGGAATGTTCCTTATAAATATAACCTTGTCCTTCAGGGTTATCAAAAAATCAGTAAAGCCTTCATCAATATGGATAATGCTTACAGGCGAATCCTGGGTGGCCAATCTCAAACTCTTCGAAATGATACAACTTATTCCCTCGGGTGCAAAAACCATCCTTTCAACGCCCAGTGCGGCTTTATCCAGAATTTCCAACTGCTTGCGGATGATACTGCGGGTGGCGATAACCAGTAAGACCTTGGTGTAATTCTGCTTGTAAGCTCCGATGTTTATGTAATCAATGATTATCTCCTCGCGGGAATAGGGCGTGTGTCGGGAAGCCTGCAGGTTTATAATCTCCCTTATTTCCTGAGAGTCACGGGAAGGAACTTCAATATTTTTGGTTATGGTCAAATATGACGGTATGACCCCTACGACCCTGGGTCTGGTAACCTGTAATTCTTTGAACGTTTCTTTAATAATCTTAGCGACGTCTTCTTCGGATAAATCTTGGATCCTGTGAGTGGCAAGATTTACTATTTCTTTCCTACCCGGGGAAACGTTCACCTGAGCGATTTTTAAATCGTGGCTGCTCAAATCAATGGCTATGAGGTCTTTGCTTACCAGCATAACTTATTCTTCTTTCCAGGATAAAATTTTTCCTTCCCGGTCAAAAGTGCAGACAATTTCTGATTTCTGTTCGTCTAAATAGGCTATCGACCTGACCATGAAATTATTGGAATTAGTTGAGATTTTGCCCGAAGATATCAAACTGCTAAGCTTTGATGATTCAGTATCGGATAGTTCCGAAAACCGGTTAAGCTCTTCAACAATATTAGAAGGCGAGCTGAAAATATTATCGTCTTCCGTCGCCTCTACTCCGTCTTTCCCTCTGCGAAAGGAAATAATTTTATCTATTAGTTCGCTTCCTAAATTTAAAGCAAATAATACTTCAGCCGACGCCGTATTTATGTTTACTTTACCGCTACTATGAATGCTAATATAATTTTTCAATTTATCAAGAATTTTTTGACTCATTCCTCTCACAAGGAGCAGCTCGTCTAAAACTTCATAATCGGCATCCTTGGCTTCGTATGGGACAGATAAATTGCGGTAGTACCTGTCTTCGGCGCTCCCCGAAGGAATTGACAATGCACTGTCGCTGTCTCTCCAGTCTACAATCGCAGCCGCAAGGTTCTGTGCCTCGACTTCCTCCAGACCCGTAACTACCGCAATGAGGCGTTGAATAGTGTTTAAATCTTCCTCGTTAATATTTAACTTCCTCTCTTCGTCAAGCAACCCGTACCTGGTTTGCAACTTGCCTGATTTATAATCGAGATAATCATAGCATACATTGAATTCGCCGTATCCGACGCTTACCTGTTTGAATATCCCGGGATTATTGCTCCAAGCCTCATTAAGCGCATCATATTCGGCTGGTTCCTTTTTTCTTAATTCCGCGATTGCCTGTTTAACCCCTGCTTCGGCTATCAAACGCAAACTGCTGCGACTGTTTATTCTATCCACAAATGTAATCTTCTGCCTTACGCCTAATCCTAAATATACCGCAAAGATACTTAACAGGCACAAAGACCAAAGCGC
>CAYMKG010000147.1:0-3118 GCA_964391145.1 uncultured Planctomycetales bacterium | reverse complement strand
AAAGTTGGTATAGTTGGAGTGGGAGAGTATCTACCAGAGAAAATCTTAACTAACCACGACTTGGAGAAGATGGTAGATACCTCTGACGAGTGGATAATCACTCGCACAGGTATAAAGACCCGACACCTGGTTTCAAAAGGACAGGCAACCAGTGACTTGGCGATAAATGCAGCAAAACAGGCCCTTAAGGACGCAAATGTTAAACCCGAAGATTTAGATTTAATCATTGTGGCCACAATTACTCCGGATATGCAGTTTCCTTCTACTGCCTGTTTTGTGCAGCAGAGCCTGAAGGCGAAGAATGCGGTAAGTTTTGATATTTCAGCGGCTTGTGCTGGATTTGTCTATGCGTTGGTAATTGCTCAACAGTTTATTGCCCGGGGCGCCTACAGGAATGCGCTGGTCATCGGCAGCGAGGTGCTTTCAGCGGTTACTGACTGGCAGGATAGAAATACCTGCGTTTTGTTTGGTGATGGCGCCGGGGCTGCGGTTTTAGCTCCGGTTAACTCGGGAGGAATTCTTTCTACATATTTAGGAAGCGATGGCTCTCTGGGAGAGTTATTGATGTTGCCAGGGGGCGGTTCGCGTAATCCAGCCAGTCCTCAGACCGTGGAAAAGCGTTTGCATTACATTAAGATGCGGGGCAATGAATTATTTAAGCTTGCAGTTAAGATTATGACTGACGCTGCACAAAAAGCACTTGCGCTCGCGGGTCTGGAGTGTAAGGATGTAGATTGGGTTATTCCGCACCAGGCAAATATACGAATACTTACGAGCATGGCAAAGAAATTAGGTTTGCCTGAGGAAAAAATCTACCTAAACATTGAGAGATACGGCAATATGTCTTCGGCATCTACAGCCACCGCTCTCTGCGAAGCAATAAAATCCCATTGCATTAAAAAGGGAGACATCGTGCTTCTTGATGCCTTTGGCGGAGGCTTGGTGTGGGGGGCATGCGTGATAAAATGGTAGAAGAATTACTTCCTGTTCTACCTGCTTGAATTATCAACCTCAGGGAAAAAATTTTGATGATAAAGTTAGCTGCAGCTGGAGATGTCCTGAGGACTAATCTGATTCTACACGGCATAAAGATCGGTAAAGCATAATTTAGAGATTTTAATAAGAAGAGAACAAAAATGATAGCCTTTGTTTTTCCCGGGCAGGGTTCGCAGTACGTGGGGATGGGCAGGGATTTGTATGAAAGTTTTGCGGAGAGTAAAAGAATCTTTGATGCTGTAGACAGGGTATTAAAATTTCCGCTTTCCAAACTTTGCTTTGAGGGACCGACTGAGGAATTGACCCGGACGGTAAACTGTCAGCCGGCTATATTTACCGTAAGTCTGGCTGCACTAGCTGCTTTTAATAAAAAGCTATCAGCTACGAGCTTCCAGCTATCAGCTAAGTACGTAGCCGGCTTAAGCCTGGGGGAGTATACCGCTCTGGTTGCTGCCAGAGCCTTATCCTTGCCAGACGGCATATCTCTGGTGGTTAACCGGGCAAGGTTTATGGATGAGGCTGCAAGCATAAATCCGGGTAGAATGTCTTGCATTTTAGGGCTGGATTTAAACACGATTAAAAATATAGCCGAGGAATCCGGAGCTCATATCGCTAATTTAAATTGCCCTGGTCAGGTAGTTATCAGTGGAACAACTGATGCGGTGGATAAAGCCAACAGCTTAGCTTTGGCGCGCGGGGCGAAGCGCGTGGTTAATTTAGATGTAAGCGGCGCGTTCCATTCTTCTTTAATGCAGCCGGCAAGTCTGAGGTTAGCCAAAATTTTGAAAAACATAAAGATGAAAGAACCGACAGCGGCCTTAGTCAGCAACGTAACCGCTACCCCAGTGTTAAATCCGGTGCAAATAAAAGAAAATTTAGTCAGGCAACTTACCGCTTCGGTTTACTGGGAGCAGTCGGTAAGGTTTATGATTGGTCAGGGGGTGAACAAATTTTTTGAGATAGGGCCGGGCAAGGTTTTAAGAGGCTTGATTCGGAAAATCGATACAAATGCGCAAGTCGTAAATATCGGGGGAGTCGAAGATATAAATAAGTTTGCAAAGGCAGGTGAGTAAAATGAGACTGCAAACCAAAGTTGCTTTAGTTACAGGTGGAGCGCAGGGGATAGGGCGCCAGATTTGTATCTCTTTTGCCAGAGAAGGGGCGGATATTGTCATTGGAGATATAAATCTTGAGCAAGCTATGAAAACCAAGCAGGAAATAGAGGCTCTCGGCAGAAATGCGGAGGCGGTAAAATTAGACGTTACTAATTACTCCGAGGTTCAAAACACGGTGAATAAAATTCTTGACAAATTTAAAAAGATTGATATATTAATTAACAATGCCGGCATTACCCGCGACAATCTTATTTTAAAAATGTCTGTGGAGGAGTGGGAGGCAGTGATAAGAGTGAATTTGACCGGGACCTTCCATTGCACCAAGGCGGTATCGCGAGTAATGCTAAAGCAGAGAAGAGGTAAGATTATTAATATTGCCTCAATTATTGGTTTAATCGGTAATCCGGGGCAGGCGAATTATTCGGCGTCCAAAGCCGGCATTATTGCCTTAACTAAAGCGACAGCCAGGGAATTAGCTTCGCGCAACATAAACGTCAATGCAGTGGCACCGGGTTTCATTCAGACTCAGATGACCGAAAGTTTGCCTGAGGACATAAAAACCAAGATGCTAACCCAGATACCGATGGCTAGATTTGGTAATCCGGAAGATGTTGCTAATGTGTGTTTATTCCTGGCTTCTGGTGAGTCAGATTACGTTACCGGTCAGACGATAGTTGTAGATGGAGGTATGGTATAAGTCGCAAGAGCGCAAAGCTCTGTCAGCTATTTTGCGTTTTAGCGGTTGTAAGGAGGGCAGAATGGCAGTAGAAGAAAAGATTAAATCAATAATTGCCGAACAATTAGGCGTAAAGCCAGAGGAAGTAACTCCCGGAGCATCGTTTATCGATGATTTGGGAGCAGATTCTTTAGATACCGTGGAGCTGGTTATGGCATTAGAAGAGGAATTTGGTATTGAAATTCCTGACGAAGATGCAGAAAAAATGACCACCGTTGGGGACGCGATTAAATACATAGAAGAGAAGGTTGGAAATAAGTAAGTTGTCAGT
>CAYMKG010000146.1:0-3129 GCA_964391145.1 uncultured Planctomycetales bacterium | reverse complement strand
CGATTAATACTGAACTGATTATATAAAATGATTTTCTTCTCATAACTGCGCCTCCATTTGATCTACCGGGCCTCTGCCCGAAGGGCAGATTTTTCTTGACTAAATTGCTAAATTGATATCTTCTCCCTTACCAACTTCTCAATTTTGTCCTGTAGCTGGGGCTTTTGCTGTAAATAATTAACCGCTTGCTCTTTCCCCTGGCCGAGCTTTTCGTCTTGAAAAATGTACCAGGTTCCGGATTTCTCTACCACTCCCTGGTTTACAGCTGAATCAAGAATATTATGCATCCTGGCTATCCCCTGATCATACAGGATTTCAAATTCTGTTTCACGGAAAGGCGGAGCGACCTTGTTCTTTACTACCCTAGCCCGCACTCTGTTTCCGATTACTGAATCAGCTCGCTTTATCGCGCCAATCTTTCTTAAATCCAACCTAACCGAAGAATAGAACTTTAACGCCCTTCCGCCAGGCGTGGTTTCCGGATTTCCGAACATTATTCCTATCTTCTCCCGTATCTGGTTGATAAAAATCAGGCAAGTCCGGGATTTGCTGATTGCTGCGGTTAACTTTCTGAGAGCCTGAGACATCAACCTTGCTTGCAGGCCCATATGCGAATCACCCATCTCACCTTCTATTTCCGCCCTCGGAGTAAGAGCTGCTACCGAATCAACCACAATCAAATCCACGGCGTTTGAGCGCACCAGGGTCTCGGTAATCTCCAGAGCCTGCTCGCCGGTATCCGGCTGTGAAATCAACAACTCGTCTAAGTTCACGCCTATCTTCCTGGCATAGATTGAATCGAAAGCATGTTCTGCATCAATTAAAGCAGCTACCCCCTTCCTTTTCTGAATCTCCCTTACTGCACTCAAAGCCACGGTTGTCTTTCCCGAAGCTTCCGGGCCGAAAATTTCGATTACCCTCCCGCGAGGAAAACCGCCCACTCCCAAAGCAACATCCAGCGAGAGCGCGCCCGTAGGGATGGCCTCAACGTCAACTCGCACCTGCATGCCCAACTTCATAATTGAGCCCTTTCCGAATTGTTTCTCAATCTGAGCCAAAGCTAACTCCAGCGCCTTCTGGCGGTCAGAAGTATCCGCAACATTTGTTTTTTTCCTTTCCTGTACCATAGTTTCGCCTCCTTTTGTCACTGAAGCATGAAATTCATTGAAGCACTGATTGTCACTGAAACACTGAGTTTTACTGAGACACTGAGTTTCGGTGCTTCAAACCTAAATTATACTCTCTAACCACATTACTGTCAAAGAATTTCTATCCCCACCTGGCCAAAAATCGCCGCAAAATTTTGCGATTTTTACCCCGTTAGAAATGCCCCTATACGGTTGCATTCGGCAACCTATTTCTAACGGGGTTTACTAAAATGCTTCAATACGCTTCCGGTTGATTATTTTTATTTGACAGGTTCGGCCAAAACGAAATCTTGATAAATCTTTTTTAATTTTGCTTTAATTACCTTATTTTTTAAATCGAGGCGGGACCTTATTCTAACCTTTATATACCTTCTGGTATATCCTTCCCAGAAATGGGGCTTCCCGCTGACAGTTCTTTCTACAAGGACCTCGCCGATTCGAGAGATAAATTTCTGGCAATAAGCCTGTCTTATAGACAGGGCAATCTGACGTAACTGCGCCATTCTGGATTTAATTGCGGCATCTGGAATGGACTCTCCGAAGTCAGACGCGGGCGTATTTGGTCTCCTGGAATAGGTGAACATATGAACCCGTAAGGGTTGTATCTGCTTAATTAATTCCACGGTATTCCTGAAATTTTTCTCTGTTTCGCCGGGAAATCCGACCATCACATCCGTGGTTATAGCGATTTCGGGAATAGCGCTTCTTAAGCGCCCGATAAGATTCATAAATCTTGTGCTTGAATATTGCCGATTCATCCGCCCGAGTATTTCATCGTCGCCGCTTTGAAGAGGAATATGTAAATGCGGGCATAATCTCTTAGAATCCGTTAAGCTCCCTATTAATTCATCGGTAATATCGCCCAATTCTATAGAGCTAAGCCGGATTCGGAAATCCCCGGGAATTCTTTCTAATTTTCTGATTAAACCGGATAGGGTTAACCTGGGAGTTAAATCCCTGCCGTAAGAACCTAAACACACTCCGCAGAGAACTATTTCCCGATAACCGTTTCCAACCAAACCTCTTACTTCTTCCTCAATTTCGCTTAATTCTTTACTTCTTGATTTTCCCCGCACCAGGCGCACCTTGCAATAAGAGCAGCGATAGTTGCAGCCGTCCTGAATCTTCAAAAAAGCCCGGGTGTGATTTTTAAAATAGGTAATTGCGTTTTGCGCCTTGCTTCCTGCGTTTTGCGTTTTGCGAAAATTATCTAATAAAGAAACGATCCGGTTTTTATCTTCATTTTTTACGATAAGATTAACGCCGGGGATATTGGCTATTTTATCCCCATCGAATTCAGTAAGGCAGCCGGTAACCACAATTCTGGCGCCCGGATTCTCGCGGCCAGCCCGGCGAATAAGGTAATAGGAATCGCGGTCGGCGCGGTGGGTAACGGTGCAGGTATTAATGACGCATATTCCGGCCGGCCGGCTATTCTCTAACTCCCGAAATCCCGCTTTTTGCAATTGCTCTCTGATTGCCTGCGTCTCGTACTGATTGACCTTGCAGCCGAGAGTATAGAACTTTACTGTCTTCATCAAGAAAACTTCATACCACAGAGGCGTTAGAGTCAAGAAGTTCACAGAGTTTTTTAAAAATATTTTTTTGACAGGATTACAGGATTTCTTGGCTCTTTTACTCCTGTAAATCCTCTCAATGCTTCTTTTTCTTCTTTCTCTGCATCCTCTGTGCCTCCGCGTCTCTGTGGTTTATTTTATACTTTCCTGCAGCCTCACAAAAGCGGCAACAGCAATAGCCGCTGTATCCACGCGCAGTATAAGATTTCCTAAAAAAACAGGAACAAAACCTCTCCCTTTTGCTCGGGTTAATTCCTGCTTTGTAAAATCCCCTTCTGGTCCAATGAGAACCAAAATACTACTTGGCGAAGAGCCGCAAACTATATCTTTTAAACAGCATTTTTTCTCAAGGAGAGTGGGAATCAATTTTAATTCGTAGGATACGGCGGAAGATAATATTTGAT
>CAYMKG010000145.1:0-3157 GCA_964391145.1 uncultured Planctomycetales bacterium | reverse complement strand
CTTGGATTCGTGAATTTCTTTTGAATATAAACCGCGCGTCGCTGATATCCAACGCCTTTGCATAGGCCAGATTAGGCGCGACATCAACCAGCAAGACTTCCTCAAAGCCGGCGTAAAATAGATGCATAGCCGTCAATCCGCCGACATTTCCGGCACCAATTATTGATATTTTCATATCTTTAAAATAGCGAACAACGAATTAACAATTTTCTTGAATTTTCTTGATAATGGCATCCGCCATTTCCTGTGTACCGACTGCCGAAGGGTCGTCGCGTTTTGGTTTTAAATCGTAAGTAACATCCTTACCTTCTGCCAGAACGCGAATCAATGCGTCTTGCAATTTTTCTGCAGCTTGTTCTTCCCCCAGATATCTGAGCATCATAACGCCAGAGAGTATCATCGCTGTGGGGTTAACTTTATTTTTCCCTTTATATTTAGGGGCTGCGCCGTGAACTGCTTCGAAAACAGCTATGTCATCTCCGATATTTGCCCCTGGCGCAACTCCCAAACCGCCGACTAAACCTGCGCATAAATCCGAGATGATGTCGCCGTAGAGGTTGGGTAAAACCAATACATCGTAGTCTTGAGGCCTTTGCACTAATTGCATTGCCATATTATCAACGATTCTGTCTTCAAAATCTACTCTGTCGGCATACTCATTGCTTACCTGGCGCGCGACGTTTAAAAACAGGCCATCGCTGAATTTCATGATATTGGCTTTATGAACCGCCGTAACCTTTTTTCTTTTATTTTTCAAAGCATACTCAAAGGCAAATCTAATTATTTTTTCACAAGCCGTCCTGGAAATTGGCTTTAAAGAGACGGCCGAATCGGGTAGGATTTTTTTACCGGTAAATTTTTTAACTGCTTTGATAATTTCTTTTGTCTCGGATTCATCTACTTGAAATTCAATGCCCGCGTACAGGTCTTCGGTATTTTCTCGGATTACTACGAGGTCTATATTTGGAGCAAGGCTTTTTACTCCGGGATAGGATTTAGCCGGGCGTAGACAGGCATATAAATCCAGGCTTTGTCTCAAGGCTACGTTTACGGAGCGAAACCCGTAGGCTACAGGTGTAATGATAGGCCCTTTTATGGCTATCTTGTTGCGCTTGATAGACTCCAAAGTAGAATCCGGCAACAGCTGGCCAAACTTTTTCTCGGCTTCTTCTCCGGCTATTGCCTCCTCCCACTCTATCTTCACTCCGCTGGCCTCTATGCATCTTTTAGCTGCCAGCGTAACTTCGGGTCCGATTCCATCGCCTGGTATCAGAGTAACCTTATGTGTCATTGTTATATTGTTATATTGCTAAACTGCTAAATTGCCAAAACCGGAGGGCAATCTTTTGTATTTTCTGTAATAATTAACTGCTCCTCCTGCCTTCAATAATTCTTGCATAATTGAAGGCATTGGCTCTACTGGTAATTCTATATCCTGGCTTATATCTTTCACCATACCCTTATTTAAATCTATTTCTAAAATATCTTCTTCTCTGATAGCAGCAGTATCGGCTTTAATCAAAGGCAGCCCAATGTTAATACTGTTTCTGTAGAAAATGCGGGCGAATGAGATTGCGACGATGGCAACAATTCCCGCTTCTTTGATTACCAAAGGCGCCTGTTCACGAGAGGAACCCATACCAAAGTTTTTACCACAAACCAAAATTGTTTCCCCGGGTAGTATCCTTCTGGAGAATTCAGGTTCAACATCCTCCATAATATGCTTGGCTAATTCTTTAATATCAGTGATTGAAAACTTATATCTTCCAGAGATAATGAAATCCGTATTGATATTGTCCCCTAATTTTATTGCCTTGCCTTTTAGCCTCATATCTAATCAAAAGTAGCAAATAATATTGTTATAGTTATATTGGAATAGGAAAATCTTTTAACAATATAACAATATGGCAGTATAACAATTTTTTATAGTTGGCGGAATTCCTCTATGTTTTTAACTTTGGACATTGCCGTATCCAAACTAATTAGACCTTGATTAAACAGCTCTTTTAAGGACTTATCCATTGTTTTCATTCCGTATTGGCTTCCTGTTTGCATCAAAGTAGGTATTTGTTCAATCTGCTGTTCGCGGATAAGATTCCTAATGCCCGGCGTCGCTATCATAATTTCTGTCGCCAGAATTAAACCCATACCGTCAAGACGGGGTAACAACAGCTGTGAAACCACCCCTTGCAGACAGTTAGCCAGTTGTAGTTTTACTTGCTGCTGTTGATGGGGAGGAAAAACGTCGATAATCCTTTCAACAGTCTGAGGAGCGTCGGGTGTGTGGAGAGTCGCCAAAACAAGGTGACCAGTCTCGGCAGCGGTTAAAGTCGTTGAAATGGTTTCTAAATCGCGCATCTCGCCGACCATAATAACATTTGGGTCCTGTCTTAAGACGTGCCTAAGCGCCTGGGCAAAAGAATTTGTATCAGAATAAACCTGCCTCTGTTTAATCACACTTTTCTTGTTTGTGTGAATGAACTCTATAGGGTCCTCAATGCAGATAATTAGACATTCTCTTTCTTTATTAATCACATCAATAAGAGCCGCCAGGGTTGTGGTTTTGCCCACTCCGGTAGGGCCGGTAATTAAAACCAGGCCGTTTGGCTTGCGAATTAAATCTATTGATATCGGTGGTAGCCCCAAATCCTGAGGAGCAGGTATTTCTGTAGGGACGCGCCTGAACGCCGCTTCTACAACACCTTTTTGCATATGGACGTTAACGCGGAATCTGTCTAAACCCGGCAAAGCTACGGAAAAATCCAATTCAAGTTCTTTCTCAAAAGTTTCTTTCTGAGTGTCGGTCAGTATGGAATAAATTATGCGCTTAGTGTCCTCTCTGGAAAACGCAGGGTACTTAGTGCGAATTAATTTGCCGTGAATGCGCAATATCGGAGGTTCTTTCTCGGTTATATGTAAGTCCGAGGCTTTCTTTTCAATGGTTAGCATAAGAAGCTCTTTAAGTTCCATTTCGCCTCCTTTTCATTAACGCTTTGTTAACTTAATCTGGGGGGCCCTTCTTCGATTAGCGCAAAGATTCATCCCTATAGATATTTGCGGGGGTCGGTAATCTTCCCCTCTATTGCCGAAGCGGCAACAGTTGCCGGAGAGGCCAGATAAATAAACGCGTTGGGGTTGCCCATTCTGCCCTTAAAAT
>CAYMKG010000144.1:0-3199 GCA_964391145.1 uncultured Planctomycetales bacterium | reverse complement strand
TTGAACAGCAAAAAATATGCCTGGCTTGCCTAAATGCGCTGCGGATTTGGCTGCTGGCATCCAGAAAAAATCATTAAAATTCATTCCCGACTCCATCGCTAAAATTATACTTGGTGGGTCGCCAATCATCGTAGCACAACCCTGTAGATTTGCAGAGAGAGATATGCCAATTAAAAGTGGAATGGGACTTATTGATAGCCGAGATGCGATCTCTAAACCTAAAGGAGCGACAATCAAAACCGTGGCAACATTCTCCGTAAAACCTGAAATAAAAGCAGAAAGTCCGCAAACCAACAAAAGTGCAACGCCCACATGGTGAGACCTGTTAATCAACCTCGCGGCAAGGTAAGCAGGGACTCCAGAATAAACAAACAAGGCAGAAAGAACTGCTGTCCCCACAAAAACGCCGAGAACATTATAATTGATTGAGGAAAGTGCCTGATTTAAAGTAACGCTCTTTGAAAAAAGTAAAATTGAGACTCCGGCAAAACTTACCCAGACAGGCTTAAGCTTACGGCTCAAAATTAAGAAATAACAAACCAGGAATACTATCAGAATAAATAGCTTTTGCATCATAAGAAAAATAAAGAACCCCCCAACACTTTCTTAGTTTTTAAAAGTGATGGGGGGCAGGATTTATTCCCTAGCGATTGCGAATGTGATAACCGCTGCTAATATTAAGAATAATCCAATACAACCGCGAATCACAAGCAAAAGGTCTTTCCACCAGGCAACTATTGCCCAGATACCTAACGCAAGAAACACTAACCCCAAAATTACTTTAAGAATAGTAGAAATTGCTTTTTTTGCATCTACTTTCTTCTCTTCCTGTTTCACCTCTTCGGCCATGCTTCACCTCCTGTCTTAACCAATCCGAATTAGGTTTATAATTACATTTATCTTCAATCGGCCTACTCAGCAACATTCTCTCTCGGCCTTGTTTTCCATCTACGATGAATCCATCCCCAATGAGCTGGATAACGTCTAATGTATGATTCAATAATCGTGGTAAGTTTCTGTGTAGTAACTTCAACCGTGTTATCAAAATTGTTTTCATGCTTTAGATTAAATTCTGGCTCAAAAATAATCCGGTGCGTGTTATTCTCGTCTCTTACAATGAAACACGGCAGAAGCGCCGCCTTTGTGCGCAAAGCGAACACTACCGGCCCTGTAGCCGTAGCTGCCTTTTGGCCAAAGAAATTTACAAAAACGCCGCTGGTGCCGAAATTCTGGTCAAGCTGGATACAGACTATCTCATTATTCCTCAAAGCCTTCAATGTGGTGTCCACGCAGGCTTTGCGCGGCTGACTATATATGGTTCTTACCCCCATTTTATTCCTTATGCTGGAAAACAGCCGCTCAACGCGCTCATCCCGCATGGGGCGCATTATACCGCCGATTGAATAACCCTCAAATCTCAATCTTAACATCATTAAAGGAAAATTGCCGAAATGCCCGCTTACCAGGATTACCCCTTTTCCTTTAGAGAGAGCCTCATCCAGAATATACTTATTTTGTATGGTTACTCTATCCTTAAGTAACTGTGGCTTCCCCATAAGAAAAAGCATTTCCACACCCGACTTAGCCATAAAGGCGAAACAATCCTTTGCAATTTTTTTTAACTCTTGAGGTGACTTTTCCCCGCCAAAGGCGATGGATAAACTATCCAACGCAATCCTTCTGTGTTTAATGATAGTCAAAAAACCGATGTCGGCTACAATTTTTGCGAACGCATAAAGGCATCTCGCAGGTAAAATCCTTACTATCAAAGAACAAATTATCAATGCCAGCCAGCCAAAAAACCGACTGATTTTTTTTCTCAATTTCTTATGTCCCATTTTTGGATTATAGCAAAAGGTTCAGGAATTGCAAGTAAAAATTACAGTTTGTACCCAATCTTGCGCAGAAAATCTTTGCGCCAGGAAATATCTTCAGGCGTTTCCAGACCCTTCGGAGAAAAACCGTCAATTACCCCCAAAATCCCTCGCCCGAGTTCTGTCTGAATAACAATAACCTCAACCGGATTTGCCGTAGCGCAAAAGATCCGACATACTTCAGGAACATTCTTGATTGCGTTTAATACATTGATTGGATAAGCATTTCGCAAAAAAACAATAAAGCTATGCCCGGCCCCAATCTCTATGACGTTGTCCTGGGCGAGTTTTTTTAATTCTGCGTCGTTACCCTCGGAGCGCACTAAGCAAGCACCTGAAGACTCACAAAAGGCAAAACCAAACTTAATACCGGCAGCGCTGGTTACTAAAACTTCATACAAATCCTCAACCGTCTTGATAAAATGGCTTTGCCCCAGGATTAAATTTACCTCTTCCGGTTTCTGAATCTTTACAAATTTTAACTCTGACATTTTTTCACCCCCCTTGTTTTTCTAACCATTTTAAGGGATTGATTGGCGCATTACTTCTTCTTACCTCAAAATGAAGATGTGGCAGAATATTCGGATGGCTGGCATTACCGGATTTACCTACCCGACCAATAACCTCACCTTGCCTTACCCATTGCCCTGGTTTTACCAGAGTTCTCTGAAGATGTCCGTATATGCTTGTTAATTTATCCGGATGATGTAACTCTACGTAATTGCCGAGATTCTTATGATATCCTGCCTCTGTAACCCGGCCAAACCGCACTGCCCTAACCTCTGCCCCTATCTGCGCATAAAGGTCTATTCCTGCGTGCTTACGACCTCCTGCCCGTAGAGCTCCAAATTCTCCTGAACCCAGATCATCTTTGCGTATAATTATATATCTTTTATATTCGATCGGGCAAAGAAAATATGTCTTATCCATAAAATGCAGGGTCGGAATAATAAAGAACAAAAAAATAATTAAGAAAGTGAATAAAATTTTCTTCAACCTTTCACCTTTAACCTTTCACCTTTCACCTTTAACCTTTCACCTTTAACCTTTAACCTTTCACCTTTCACCTTTATCGCGCCATAAATCGCAATAATCAAACAAACCAGCACAAACCAATCTCCCCATTCCGTATAAAAAGTATTTTGTCTTCTGCCAAGAGCAATATCATATGTTTTGTAACCACTAATAAAAGTCTGCCTGCCGGCATCCTCATCAACCAATGTGCGCACTTCGCCGTAAGGGCCGATAAAACCGGATATACCGGTATTTGCTGCGCGCACCAAATAAACGCCATTTTCTACCGCTCGAAAAACCGAAGCCTGCAA
>CAYMKG010000143.1:0-3284 GCA_964391145.1 uncultured Planctomycetales bacterium | reverse complement strand
CCACTTCCCATGCTAAAATGGACCCTGCCCGACTTTTTCTCGTCTTCCCCTGCCTGTTTATTCAGGGGAACGCCGTAATCTAATCTTATCGGCCCGATGGGCGTCTTTATTCGCACTCCGAAACCAACCCCTGATTTGAAGCCGCCACTGCCTATGTCACTGAGTTTCTTCCAGACATTACCCACGTCATAAAAACAGGCAAATCTCAAAAAATCAAATACCGGATAAGTATATTCTATGTTCCCGATTAGAAGGGAATTGCCGCCCAGGGGGTTCTTGGAAACACAATCAATCGGCCCAACCATCCTCTCCTCGTAGCCGCGGATTGAATAAGCCCCGCCGGCAAAGAATCTCTCGTATATCGGAACATCGTCGGTGTCGCCGTAAGCGTCGGCCAACCCCAGACGAGTTCTAAATTCCAAAACCGAGTTTCCAAATATCGGGAAATATTTTGAGGCGCGCGCATGGAACTGAAAGAAATCCTTATCTCCGCCAAAGGCGCCTCCGGCAATATTGAAATCCCCGTCAATAATCTCTCCTCTGGTGGGATCGAAAACATTATCGCGGTGGTCATAGGTCAAACTCAATTCAACGCTGGATATATTGTTTTTGCCTTCTTCCTTTTTAAGCTCGTTGGTAGCTGTAGGGTCAACGTCGCTGATTTCAATGCGTTCATAGCGATAAGCAACATTGCCCCTTACGTATTCGGAAAATTCCTTGCCAAGCCGGATATCGCCGCCAGTTTTAGTTTCGTCGTAACCCCAGCCAATGTCGGTCTCTCTTTCATGAGATAATCTGTAAGCATCAAAGCCGAAAGATATAGGATAGTCAAATAGCCACGGCTCGGTGAAGCTTAAGTTGAAATTTTCGCTAACCGTTCCCAACTCTGCCCGCAGTCTCAAGTTCTGACCGTCTCCGGTAAAATAGGGAAAATTTTTCCAGTCGAAATTTCTCTGCTCAATTTCAATGAATCCGATAAAGTTATCGATTGAAGAATAGCCGCCACCGAAACTAAATGTCCCGGTTTTTGCCTCCTTTACCTCAACCACTAAGTCCCGGTGGTTAGGAAGCGGCGAGGGCTCCGTATCAAAACTTATTTCCTCGAAAAAGCCCAGATTAGCGAGGCGCTCTTTGCTGCGGCGGAGCTTCAGTCCGTCGAATCTATCGCCGGGGAAAAGTCTTACTTCCCTGCGAACAACAACGTCTTTAGTCTTGGTATTGCCCCGAATTTTAATCTTATCAATATAGGCAACTTCGTTTTCGGTTATGTGATAAGTAACATCAATTGCCTCGGTATTGGGATTCAGCACGGTAGCTGCGCTGACATTGGCCGTGATATACCCTCGGTCAAAGTATAAACCCTGGATTATAAACTTATCCTGACTCAACCCCTCCTGAGAGTATACCTTTCCGGGAAGGCAAAATTTAAGGGATTTGCGTATCTCCTCGTCGCTTATTGCGGTGTTTCCCGTAAAATTAACCAAACCTACATAATACCGTTTTCCTTCTTGAACAACTATGGTGATATATAATAAGGGTTTCTTCGGATCTTCCTTAATTATGTAATCCACCTTGACGTCGGAGAAACCCTCTTTTTGATAAAATGACTTAATCCGGTCCATATCTTCTTCTAAGACGTCCTCTTTAAATATTCCACCGCCAAAAAGCCAGGCCGGCTTTGTCTTTATTATTTTCAAGATTCGCCTGTCAGAAAAATGCTCGTTTCCTTCAACATATATCTTTTTAATCCTGAGCCTCTTGCCCTCTCTGGCTATAAACTTTACCTCTGCCTTATTGGTCTGCTTATCAATGTCTACCTTATACTCAACCTCGCTCTCTGGGAATCCCTTCTTTATATACATATCCTCTAGCGTATCTACATCGTGGTTTAAAGTAGGATAATCCAGGTATTGTCCTTCTTGTGATTTAATGGATTCTTTTAACCTTTCTTCTTTAAGGCGCAATCGACGGAAGCCCGAAAAAATTATTTTTTCAATCACGGGCCGCTCCACTACGTTAACGATAACCTTAATACCTTCCTTGTAATCCTGCGTCTGAATATTAATGTCGCTGAAATACCCTAAAAGATATAACCTCTTTAAGTCATCATTAATCACGTTCTGCGAATAAGTTGAGCCGACGCGCGTCTTCATTTTAGAAAGAATCGTAATATTACTGGTGGAGCGATTGCCTCTTACCTCTATGGCGGTTACTAATTTCGAATCTTTGCTTTCTGGCTGTGCATATAAGGGTGAACACAGCCAGGGAAAAACAACCAGAGTAATTATTACAACCACAAGCTGAACCCCGTTAGAAATCCTATTTCTAACGGGGTGAATTATGGATTGTGAAGGTTTTTTGGAAGAAATTTTAGCCACTATTTATCCTCCTCGATGGGTTAAATTTTCAAAGCGGGCATATTCTTTGATAAAGGCTAATTTAATCGAGCCTACCGGACCGTTTCTTTGTTTGGCAATAATGGCCTCGGCAACTCCCTCATTATCGGGCGTGGGATTATAGTATTCTTCCCGCAAAAGCAAAAGGACCAAATCCGCATCCTGCTCAATGGCGCCCGATTCGCGCAAATCAGAAAGCTGAGGGCGATGGTCGCTGCGGGCTTCTACGGCGCGGGACAACTGGCTAATTGCAACTAAAGGCAGGCTTAATTCGCGCGCCAGGGCCTTAAGTGAACGCGAGATTTCCGAAATCTCCTGCTGCCGATTTTCCGATTTTTCCTTACCGCGCATTAATTGCAAATAATCCAATATGATAAATTGAATATTATGGTGCGCCTTTAATCTGCGGGCCTTTGCCCGCAGTTCTATCACCGAGATAGCAGGAGTGTCATCGATAAAAATAGGGGCTTCGGATAATTTACCTGCTGCGGCAGTAAGTTTTGGCCAATCGGACGGGGCCAGAAATCCGGTTCTTACCTTATGGGCGTCAACTTTTGCATGAGAACAAAGCATTCTTTGAACCAATTGCTCCTTAGACATTTCCAGGCTAAAGAAAGCTAAGGGTATCTTCTCGTTTACCCCTACATGTTCGGCAATTCCTATAGCAAAAGCGCTCTTGCCCATAGAAGGCCTGCCAGCAACGACAATCAAGTCAGAATTATGCAGGCCCGCAGTCTTTTGGTCTAAGTCTAAATATCCGGTAGAGATACCGCTTACCTGCGCTTTCTTCTGATAAACCTGGTCAATATTCTCAATGCTGGTCTGGATAATCTCTTTTAAAGGAGTTATATTGCTTGTGCGTTTGCTGTCTCGGATGTTAAAAATAAG
>CAYMKG010000142.1:0-3292 GCA_964391145.1 uncultured Planctomycetales bacterium | reverse complement strand
AAGGCCCGACCTCTACTCTCTCGCCGAGTCTGGCTTTTTCTGATACAATTGCCGTCGGGTGTATCTTTCTCACCCCGCCCTTCCTCCTAATCTAATTTACCCCGCCCCTTCTTACCCTAATCCTACGCTACTATGTAGAAGGGGCGAGGCTCATTTGTCCACCAGCGCAAACATTAAATCAGCCTCAGCCGCAACCTTATCGCCAACCAATGCCCGGCCGCGCACCTGGCCGGTTTTCGCCTTTATTCTTGTTGTCTCTACTTCTAAAATTAACTGGTCTCCGGGCAAAACCGGCTTTCGCCACTTTATATTGTTGGCGGCCATAAAAAAAGCTAATTTCCCCCGGTTTTCCTGAGAAGAAAGCATCATCACACCGCCAACCTGCGCCATAGCTTCAATTACCAGAACCCCTGGCATAACCGGCCGGCCGGGGAAATGCCCATTAAAGAAATAATCGTTTATGGTTACGTTCTTTATACCTCGTGCGCGCTTGCCTTTTTTAAGATGAGTAATTCTGTCCACAAACAGAAAAGGCTGCCGGTGAGGCAATATTCTCATAATTGCCTGAGTATCCAGCTGCTCTGCTTCTGTCGCAGTGTAATTTAAGGCTACTGCGGAGCTGTATAATCTTTCCTTTTGCTGTATTATTTTCTTGAGCAGCTTTAAATTCAATTCGTGCCCGCTCTTTATTGCGATAATATGAGCTTTGAGCGGATAACCCAAAAGATAGAGGTCACCTATTAAATCCAATATCTTATGGCGGACAAACTCATCTTCGAAACGCAGCTTATTTTTAATTACGCCTTTTTTCCCCACCACTAAAGTATTCTCATAATTTGCTCCGGCGCCTAAGCCTTTGCCCTGTAAATCATCTGCTTCTTCTTCAAGACAGAATGTCCGCGCGGGAGCGATTTCACTTTGAAAATAATCGGGATTATATTTATAATCCAGATATCCTGACCTGAGAAGAGGCAGACCCTCGTAACTTAAGGTATAAGAAATTCTGAATTCTGCAGAGGGAAGAGCCACAATACTGGCGTTTTCGCCCTGGATAAAAACAGGCTCGCGAAGCGAATAATAACTTTTTCCTTCCTCCTGCTCCTTTAACCCTGCCTCAATTAGCGCATCAACAATGACCTTAGCGCTGCCATCGAAGCCGGGAATTTCATTATTGGTAATCTCTATATCTAAATTGTCTATGCCCAGCCCGCAAATAGCAGCCATAATATGTTCAACTGTATGTATCTGAACCTGTCCGTTGCCTAAGGATGTGCGGCGCATAGTTAGAGATTCTTCAAGAACATTGCTCCATTCCGCGCGCAGGCGGGGCTTGCTTTCCAAATCCACCCTTATGAAATTTATGCCGGAATTAACCGCTGCCGGTTTAAACTTAATTTTCGCCCGACTGGCGGTATGCAGGCCTATGCCTTCCAATTCCGCTTCTCTTTTTATTGTCCTCTGTCTTTCCATTTTTTAAATTAATTAATTTTCTTAACCACACGATTACACAAGATTATCACAAGATTTTTGTTTCAGTTCTTAAAGCAAAATAAGAAATTTTGATTTTTAAAATTCTAATCTCGTGGTAATCTGTGAAATCTTGTGGTTTCACAATTTAACAATTTCTGTCTTTTTTATTTAACATCTTTTTAATCTCTGCAACCGTTTTATAAAGTCGAGGTAGATTCTGGATACAGGCATTTATTCGCTTGGCAATAGAATGGGGCTTTGCCGGGTATCCCGAAACCAGGGTATTCGGTGGCACAGACTTAGTTACCCCGCCCTGGGCGGCAACCGTGGCATTATCGCCTACTGTAATATGACCGGCAAGACCGGCCTGCCCGGCTAATGTAACGTTATTACCAATGGTTGTGCTTCCGGATATGCCCACTTGAGCGACAATGATACAATTTTGACCGATAATCGCGTTGTGGGCAATTTGAACCAAATTATCAATCTTTGTTCCCTTTCCAATGACGGTTTTATCAAAGCGTGCCCGGTCTACAGTAACATTGGCTCCTATTTCAACCTCATCTTCCACTACTACCGTGCCGATCTGAGGTATGCGCTGGTGTCTGCCTTCCTGAGTAATAAAACCGAAGCCGTCTGAGCCTATTACACTGCCGCTTTGAATAACTACCCGATTGCCGATGGTTACCGATTCCCGGATGGAAACATTGGCATAAATTAATGTATCGCTTCCTATTTGGGTATTGTGACCTATGTAACAGCCGGGATAGATTATTGTATTATCCCCGATAACCACATTCTCTTCTATTACCACATAGGCGCCGATCCCCACATCTCTGCCGAGCTTAACGCTCCTGGCAACAATCGCAGCGGGATGAACGCCTTTAGGACGAACTAACTCTTTCGGATAAAATTTGTTTAATATTTTAGCAAAGGCAAGAGACGCATTATCCACGAGAATTACAGGCTTCTGGGTCGCGCCGATTTTCTCCGAGGCAATTATGGCTGAAGCACGGGTTTGGGAAATTAGATTATTGTAGCGGGGATTGGAAAGAAAGGTAATTTCGCCTTCTTTTGCTTCTTTTATGCCTGAAATACCTTTGATTACAACCTTTTCATCGCCTAAAACTTCTCCTTCTAAGAAATCGGCGATTTCCTTTACGGTCATTTCCATGATTACTTCGCCTGTGTGCGCCCGCAGCTTCTTATTCATTAAGAGTGCTCAATATCCTGTCTGTAATGTCTAAATTTTCTTTATAATATATCAATGCGCGCTTATCAAAAACAAAACTAAGACCCTGCCTTTTGGCATAATTGTCAATAGTCTTTTTTATGTCTGAAAATATATCCTGAACCTTTTCATCCCTTTGCTTGCGTAAATCCTGGGTTACGTTACGGTCGAATTCCTGCAATTGGGCTATCTTTTCCTCCAATTCGCTCCTGCGCGCTTTCTTTTCTTCATCGCTCAGCAAACTCAATTTTTCCTGCAGTTGCTTAACATCATTCACCTTGCTTTCTCTCTGTTTTTCGTATTCCTTTTGTTTCTTCTCTAAAATCTTATCGTATTCTTTGGTTTTTTTGTACTCTTCAAAAACCCTGCTTAAATCTACGTAAGCCAATTTCTCTTCGGCGTAAGCGAAGGTTCCCGTAAAAAGTAAGCTTAATGCTAATGCCAAAAATACTGATCCTCCTTGCCTCATCTCTTCTTCTCCTTTCTAAATATTCAACTTAACAATATAGCAATATAGCAATTTGACAATTTAAAACCCACTTCCCATGCTAAAATGGACCCTGCCCGACTTTTTCTCGTCTTCCCCTGCCT
>CAYMKG010000141.1:0-3350 GCA_964391145.1 uncultured Planctomycetales bacterium | reverse complement strand
CCAACTCAAACAGGAGAAACTCTCTCTGCAGGAAGAGAATCAGCAGCTTGCTTCCCAATTTGACAAAATAAATAGAGAACAGCGCAGACTTAAGAGCGAAAATGAAAGATTAAGTAAACAAAATGATTTTCTAAAGGATGATTACGTGGTGGTTACTCAACAATTAAACAGAATGAAAAAACAATATGCTTCTCTGCTAAAGGAGCAGGATTCGCTGGCTGCTCAACTGCAGCGGGCGGAAAATTCAGTTAGTGAATTGGAATCTGCTAAGCAGGCCCTGTTTGAAAGAGCGCAAATTTGCACTCAAAAATTAGAGGATTATCAACAGAAACTTAAAGATAAAAAACAAATAGAGGAACAGAACCGACTCCTCAAACAGCAGTTTGCTGAACTTAGTCAGAACTATAAGGAACTGGAGCAGGAAAACAAAAAAGTTCAGGATGAAAACAAGTCACTTAAATCCCAATATGCGCGTCTCCCTGAGGAAAATGCAGTGTTGCATTACAATTTAGGCGTTTTTTATACCCAGAATAGGGATTACAAAAGAGCGATTTCCGAATTTGAAAAGGTTTTACAGGTAAAGCCGGATGACGCAGAAACTTTTTATAATCTCGGGGTTATTTACGGGGAATATATGAATGACAGGGATAGGGCAATAGGGTATTTCAAGAAATATCTTGAATTAGCTCCTAATGATAGGGATGCTGACCGAGCGAGGAAATATATCCTTACCTGGGAAACCTTTGAACAGAAGCAATAATGGGAATGGGTGATTTAACAACTAGGAAAACATCGATTTCGACCCATTCTTGAGGCCGCAAAGACGCCAAACTACCGCAAAGGCGCAAAGAATTCTTGCGGTTTAGCGGTGTTCAGAGAGTAGTTCTTAAATTGGTTAAGTAAAATGATAATTTCAACCCAATTTTAACGCAGATTCTCGCAAATCTAACGCAGATTTACGCAGATAAATCTTTTAATCTGCGACCATCTGCGTGCAATCTGCGATTATCTGCGTTCAAAGGGTAGGTCTTAAATTGGCTAATGGATAAGTTCATTTCGGCTAAAGAAATAGCCAAGAGGTATTGCCTTTCTTACCAGAAGGTAAATCGCTATACTGACGCGGGGTTGTTGAGAGTAGTGTTTAAGAGGGGTAATGAGAGGCTGTATAATCGTCAACACGTGCACCGTCGCCTTAAGCAGATATCTTCCTTATCCCGGGAAGGATATTCCTTAAGACTCATTCGCAAAAAATTGGTGGGGATATAAAAATTATGAAATTAGTTCTATTCTCTTTTTTACTAATATTTTTACTGTCCTCGACGATAATCCTGCCCGCTGCTGAAGAGTCAATTTCGCAGGACGTAAATCTTAATAATAATACTGATTATATTTCTTTGGACCTGCGTAACATTGAAATAACCGATGCCCTGAAGTTTCTCTCAACCAAAGCAGGTTTAAACATTATTCCTACAAAAGATGTTTCCGGCCGCATCACCCTGATGGTGGAAGATGTCCCTGTTATGGATGTATTTGACATTATGTTGCGCAGCAATAAACTGGCCTATGAAAAACAAGGAGATATTTACAATGTGATGACTGAGAAAGAATACAAAGCTCGCTACGGAAAAAACTTTTCAGACATACGAGAAGTTAAGGTATTCCGCCTTAAATACGCAATTCCCGAACGAGCATCTAATCTTCTGGATACTCTTAAGAGCGATATCGGGAAGGTCTTGGTAGATGCGGACTCGGGCACGGTGCTGGTAATGGATACCCCAGAGAAGATAAGCGAAATGGAGGAATCGCTGAACGCAATGGAGGAGAAGCAGGGAATTATCCGTATATTTAATTTAAAGTATGCACAGGCTGAGGATATTGAGGAGCAGCTTAAGCAGCAGTTAGATGTCAAGAAGGTTGGCTCAATCAAGGCCGATGAGCGCACCAATCAGGTTATCGTGCAAACCCTTCCGGAGCGAATGAGGGATATCGAGAAGCTGATTCAGGGATTAGACCAAAAAACCAAGCAAATTATTATAGACGCCAAAATTATACAGGTAAAACTATCTGACCAGCTAAGCAGCGGTGTGGAATGGGAGGGATTATTTGATTTAGGTAAAAAATATGGTTTAACCTATCTTGGTTCTTATCCGTTTAGCTGGATGATGCCTACTACTGCTGATAAGTGGAAATCAAGAAAGCAGGCTTATGAAGATGCCGGCTATGTGGGTTCGTATCCGTTTTCTGGCACAACCTCAAGCTATTCTGCCGGCAAAACAAGCGTCGGTTCTCAAGAGATGCATTTGGGAGTAGTTGATGAAAAACGCGATTTCGATGTAATTATTAAATATCTTCAGACCTTAGGCGAGACCAGGATTCTTTCCAATCCCAAACTGGCGGTAATCAATAATCAGGAGGCAAAAATTCACGTGGGCGAGGTGCGTAAATATGTTATTACCACTACTACCCAGGGAGAGGCGACTCAGACAATTTCAGAAGATGTTAAAAATTTAGAGGTTGGCACAAGATTATTTATAACGCCGACCATAAATGACGAAGGATTCGTCACTATAAAGATTAAGCCGGAGATTACCAGTATAATTGACTATCTGAAAACCTCACAGGGGAATTTGATTCCTAATGTTAGGATTGTAACTGCGGAGACTATCGCGCTGGTTAAAGACGGAACTACCCTCCTTATTGGCGGTTTAAGTCAGGAGGAAAAAACGCTGGGTTCCGAAGGGACTCCTTTTTTAAGTAAGCTGCCCTTGGTGGGGGAAGCATTTAAGTCAAAAACGGCAAAGACTACCCGAACCGAATTATTGGTTTTGCTTACTCCGCATATTATAACCGGGGATGAATTAACCACCGGTTATGCGCGGGATTTCGGCCATCGCCTGGATAAGGAGTTTCAGGCATATCGCCCTTTTGCAGAGGTGCCCGAAATTGAACTCAAAGGCTATCAGAGTTATCCGTCGTTAGAGAAACCGGAACCCTTGCCGCAATTAAAGCCGGCAAAGAACCTTTAAGGCAGAAAAATGAGGCAATTTAATAACTCAGAAAAACTTTATTTCAATCCGTTTTAACGCAGATTCTCGCAAATCTAACGCAGATTTACGCAGATAAATCTTCTAATCTGCGACCATCTGCGTGAAATCTGCGATTATCTGCGTTCAAAAAGTAGTTTTTAAATTGGCTAAGAAAAATGAAAAGATATTTATTACAATTAATTTTATCCCTGTCTTTAGTGTTTAGCATCTGTGGAAATGCCTGTTCCCAGAAGAACGAATGCGAAAAGCTCAGAAAGGAATACGAACAGCTTCTAATTGACCGCGATAACATTCTTGTACAGA
>CAYMKG010000140.1:0-3378 GCA_964391145.1 uncultured Planctomycetales bacterium | reverse complement strand
CCGAATTAGGCTCGGGTTTTAAGATTGCGATGCAGGATTTGGAAATCCGCGGAGCGGGAAATCTTCTGGGAACCCAACAGCACGGCTATATCAGTGCAATTGGCTTTGACCTCTACTGCCGGCTTTTGCGCGAAACGATAGATACTTTCAACAAAATAAAAGAAGAAGTCAAGAGATGAGATTGAAAAAATTTTTGCCTTTGATACTGGCGGGTTTATTTATCGCTTTTTGGGGTCCGCTTAGTTTAGCCGGTGACGGGGTAGTGGCTGTGGTTAACAACGAGGTTATAACTCAAAAGGACCTTAATGATTTTATCAATTTTATGAAAATACAGTTATCCGGACAGTATACCAAGGAAGAGGTCACGCAAAGGGTAAATGAGATGTTGCCCGATTTAATAAGTCGCCTTATTGAGGATAGACTTATTCTGCAGGCGGCTTATAAAGAGAATATGCCGGTTAACCAAAGCAGGATTGATGCCAGAATAGAGCAAATTAAAAAAGGGTATGCCAGCGAGGCGGATTTTTTGAACGATTTGACTTCCCGGGGGTTAAATCTGACTGACATCGAAACAAAGATTAGAGAGCAGTTCCTTATGTTCGAGATAATCGACAGAAAAGTAAAGAGTAAGGTGATAGTGAAGCCTCAAGAGGTTACCGCATACTATTATGCCCACAAGAAAGATTTCGGAAAGCCGGAGCTCAGATGGGTAAGATTTTTAACAATAAAAGACCCTGAAATAATTAATGAGCTTAAGCAGGAGATTTATCATTATGAGAATTTAGATCAGGTGGCCGCTGTCTATTCTCTGCAAATTACTGATTTGGGCTGGGTTACTTCAAAGCAGCTAAATAAGCAGATTGCCAGGATAGTTTTTAATTTAGAGGAGGGCAGGATTTCCCCTCTTATGAATTTAGCGGATAATAATTATTTATTTGAAGTTAAACAGATACAGCCATCTAAGGAATTATCACTTACTCAGATGCAGGATGAAATCAGCAAATATCTTTTTGAGAAAAAAATGAAACAGGCGTTGAGGGAGTGGTTGGAGGAATTAAAGTCTAAGGCATATATTGAGGTTAAAAAGGAATATGACTGCGATTAAAATAGGCATAACGATGGGCGATCCTTCGGGCGTTGGCCCGGAAATAATTGCCAAGGCCCTTACCAGACCCCAGATACATAAATTAGGCAAAATCGTGGTAGTGGGGGATAAATGGGTGTTTGATAAGGTTAAAGGTGAAAGGTTAAAGGTTAAAGGTGAAAGGTTAAAGGTGAAAGGTGAAAGGTTAAAGGTGAAAGGTGAAAGGTTAAAGGTTAAAGGTTATCAATTTATAGATTTGAATAATGTCCCCAGGAAAAATTTTAGGTTTGGCAGGGTGAGGAAGGAGTTCGGCCGGGCAGCAATTGATTATCTGAAAAAGGCAGTTGAGTTAATAAAAAATAGAGAGATTGATTGCCTGGTTACTGCGCCGATTTCCAAACAAGCAATAAATTTAGCCGGCTATAGATACGGCGGGCATACCGAGTTTTTAGCCCGGGCCTTCGGCAAAAAGAGTCAGGATTTGGTAATGATGTTGCTTAACAAATATATAAGAGCGACTTTGGTTACCCGCCATCTGGCATTAAAAGAGATTAGCCCTGCATTGAGTCGGCAGACAATTTATAAAACCATCGTTATAACTTACCTGGCTCTAAAGGGATATTTTGGCATTGCCCGGCCTAAGATTTGCGTAGCTGCCTTGAATCCGCACGCCGGAGAAGGAGGGCTTCTGGGGCGGGAGGAGATGGAAAGAATTCGCCCGGCCATAACAAAGGCAAGGATAATTGTAAAGGATGTTTTCGGACCCTTACCTGCGGACTCGGCATATTTGAAAGCAAAACAGGGAGCATTTGATGCCGTGGTGGCTATGTATCACGACCAGGTGCTTATACCCTTAAAGTTGCTTGACCCTGAGTCAGGGGTGAATCTTACTCTGGGTCTCGGCTTTGTGCGCACCTCGCCCTTGCACGGCACGGGTTTTGACATCGCCGGAAAGAATATCGCAAGTGACGCCAGTTTCGTTTCTGCCCTCAGGACTGCCGTTGAATGCACAAATAATTTAAGAAAAAGTTCATTATTCGCTAAATCTACTAAATAATAAATTATCGATGCAATTCAGGCCGAAGAAGCGACTGGGGCAGCATTTTCTCATTGACGGGAATATCCGGCGAAAAATCATCAAGGCGTGCGAGATTACTCCTGATGATACTGTTCTTGAAATAGGTTCAGGCAGGGGGGAGTTAACCAGGCTAATCGCCGAAAAGACAGACAAGTTATTTGCCCTGGAATTTGACCCCCGTTTGTGCTTGATTCTTAAAAGTGAGTTAACGGATTGTGCTGGGGTTAAAATAATCAACCGGCATATCCTGTATTTCGACATCGCCAGATTCTTTAAGAATATACCTAAGGTTAAAGTAATAGGAAACTTGCCGTATAACATCACCACACCGATAATTGTGCACTTACTCAAATTCCGCAGTAAGATAAAGGATATATTCATTATGGTTCAAAAAGAATTCGGCCAGAGGATGGTTGCTTCTCCGGGGAGTTCCGACTGGGGCTCGTTCAGCTGCTTCCTGCAATATTACACCCAGCCTCAAATACAATTTTTTATAAAAAAAACTTGCTTTTGGCCGCAACCTAAGGTAGACTCTGTGCTTGTAAAATTAAACCTTAAAGAAAAATTACCTTTAGACCGCAAGAAAGAAAAGAGGCTGTTTAAAATTATTCGCACGAGTTTTCAACAGAGAAGAAAAACATTAAAGAACGCTCTTTCCGGCGTAGTTTCATCCAGGAAATTAAATCGGTATTTTAATCAATATAATATTGATAAGAACATCAGGGCAGAGCAGTTATCTTTACAGGATTTTATTAATTTAGTTAGATAATTTAACAGCTAAGAAAACATCAATTTCGACCCATTCCTGACACCGCAAAGACGCCAAATTACCGCAAAGGCGCAAAGAATTTTTGCGTTTTAGCGGAATTTTTGCGGTTTAGCGGTATTCAGAGAGTAGTTCTTAAATTGGTTAAGTAAATTTCAATGGATAAATTCGCAAGATTACTTATTATCGGCCTGTGCGTAATAACATTAGCTTCATGCGCTACGCTCAAACCTTCCGCAGTTCAACCTCCACCTGTAGTTTATCCTCCGCCTCCGCAGGTTCTTAGGCAAGATGTAATTCATATCGTGGCTCCGGGAGAGACGCTTTGGAGAATAAGCAGAACTTATGATGTGAGTATCGAAGATATTATGCGGGCAAATAAGTTAACCCAGAAGGATAGATTAACCATGGGGCAAAGACTCCTTATACCCCAGGCTTTGCCTGCTTGCT
>CAYMKG010000139.1:0-3382 GCA_964391145.1 uncultured Planctomycetales bacterium | reverse complement strand
CAAATAATTACAATGATTTGGATATTATCAGAAATGCTAATTGCAAAATTTACGGCCCTTCGTTTATATTGAAATATATTTGGTAAGTTTTTCCCTTGACGCACCCCGCCTTCCTTCGTATAATATATTATCTCCTGCCAATTTAGATTCTATTTAAACAATCGGTGTTTTAAAATAAAGGACTAAAATGGACGCTCAAAACAAAAGAAATATTATTCTTCTGGGCCATGCCCAGTCAGGTAAAACCTCTCTTTCTGAAAGCATCTTATTCCGAACGCATGCTACTACCCGCAAAGGAAGTGTTATGGAGGGTAACACCGTAAGCGATTATAGCTGGGATGAGATTGAGAGAAAGAGTTCGATCGACGCGAGTCTTTTATACTGCGATTATGAAGGCGCAAGAATTCAGATTATCGATACTCCAGGATATGCCGATTTCTTTGGCGAGGTCATTTCCGGATTAAGGGCAGCTGACAATGCAATTCTTGTTGTTGACGCTACCGCTGGTATCGAGGTGGGCACTGAAAAATCCTGGGGATTATTAGAAGAATTGAAATTACCGCGAATTATTTTTATTAATAAGATTGATAAAGAAGGGGCAGATGTAGATAAAGCAATTGCCGAGATAAAATCGGTTTTTTCCAAAAAAGCGGTTTTGTTAAACTCGCCAAATTCCGAAGAGTTGGTTGAGTTGGTTGCCGAAACGGACGATCAGCTTCTGGAGAAATATCTTGCCGAGGGAAAGTTAAGCCCTGAGGAGGTTTCTGCCGGATTACGTAAGGCAGTGATTGAGGCAAAGGTATTTCCCATAATTTCCGGCTCGGCCGCTACAGATGCGGGGATAGAAGAGTTACTGAAAAGCATCAAAGATTATTTAGCCTCGCCTCAAGAAAGACCTCTTTTGGAAGTACAGGGAGAAGTCAAATTCAGCCCTGAGGCTCCGTTTTCAGCCTTGGTTTTCAAAAGCATCTTTGATCCGTACGTGGGTCAGTTAAGTTTGCTCCGAGTTTTCTCGGGACGGCTATCTTCCAACAGCAGTTTTTATAACGTTAGCCGGAAAGCCACCGAGCGCTTCACTCAGATATATATTTTACAGGGAAAAGAGCAGGGGCCGGTTGAGGAGGCTGTTTGTGGAGATATCGTGGCGATACCTAAGTTAAAACAGACTCAGACTCAGGATTCGCTTGCCGAAGAGAGCCATCCGGTAGAATTCAGTTCATTGAGTTTTCCCGAACCAATGATTTCCGCATCGGTAAAACCGCATTCGCGCCAGGATGAGGAGAAGATTTCCCAGGCCTTAGCTAAACTTACCGCCGAGGATCCTACTTTTAAGGTGGGGCGCGACCAGCAGACTAAAGAATTAATTATATCCGGGTTAGGGGATTTGCATTTAGATGTGATGATTAACCGGCTAAAAAAAAGATTTAACGTTCAGGTAGATTTAGGCACACCCAAGGTCGCTTATAAGGAGACTATTACTAAGTCCGCAAAGGTTCAGGGTAAATATAAGCGCCAATCCGGAGGCCGGGGCCAGTATGGGGATGCGTGGATTGAGGTCAATCCTTTAGAGCGGGGCAAGGAGTTTGAATTCGTCGATAAGATCGTCGGCGGAGCTATTCCTCGAGGTTTTATTCCTTCGGTGGAAAAGGGCGTAAGGCAGGCAATGTCCGAGGGGGCCATAGCTGGATACCCGATAACCGATATTCAAGTGATTCTTTACGACGGCTCTTATCATGAGGTCGATTCCTCAGACATCGCCTTTCAGATTGCCGGGGCAATGGCGTTAAGAAAGGCGGTACTTCAGGCCGGTCCGGTTCTCCTTGAGCCGGTAATGGATGTTGAGGTATTCATTCCTGAAGAATATTTAGGCCAGATTTCCGGCGACCTTAATTCCCGCCGGGGGCGAGTTATGGGGATGGATGTGAAAGGAAAGAATCAGGTAATAAAAGCCCAGGTTCCCCTTGCCCAGATGTTTACTTACGCCAATGACCTGCGTTCGATAACCGGCGGCCGGGGAAGCTACACAATGAAATTCTCTCACTATGAGCAAGTTCCTGCCAAAATAGCCAATGAGATTATCAGTAGATACCAGGCAAAGAAAAAGGAAGAGCAGGGTTAGCCCGCACCCCATAAAATTTATCAGCGCTTAAGTAAGTAACCCCCGTTAGAAATAGGTTGCCGTAGGCAAACGTATCGTTAAATAACAGGAGCATTTCTAATGGGGGAAAATCGGTAAATAAACAGAAAGAAGGTTTGGAGTGAAAATTGGCATCTTTGGACTAGATAATGCCTCCAGCGGCAAGGAGAGCATTGTTGACCAGCGGCTCGAGGCGATAAAACAAATGGCCCACTCGGCCAAAAAAGTTTATATTCAGGTTGAGGTTTTTACCGACTTTGAAAAGTTAAAGGAATGCGACGGCATAGTTTCGTCGAAGGATAAACTGACAGATTTAATTCTTACAGATTTGGAATTCGTAGAGAAGAGGCTTTCTAACGCTCAGGAAGAGAAAGAAAAAAATCTATTAAATAAATTTAAGCAGCAATTGGAAAGCGAGCGGGTTATCTCGGAGTTAAAATTATCTGAGGAAGAGAATAGAATAGCTGCAGGATACGCTCTGTTGACCGCAGGGCCTATTTTTCCGGCTGAATCAGGAGATTGGGAAGAGAAATCCAGGGTTTTAGCTTTGGCTTATAGCCATTTCGGCTATGTTTCATTTTTTACCGCAAATGAAAAAGAAGCGCGCGCCTGGTCAATAAAAGGAGGAGCAACTGCCTGGGAGGCCTCCGGTTTAATCCATTCGGATATTCAAAAGGGATTTATCCGCGCCGAGGTAATCGGCTTTGAGGACTTAATTAATGACGGAGGCATAAACCAGGCAAAAGCAAATAACCACCTTCGCTTAGAGGGCAAAGATTATATTGTTCAAGACGGGGATTTAATCAAATTCCGCTTTAATAAATAAAGAAACCACGAGATTGCACAAGATTAACACGAGATAAAAATCTTAAAAGCGTATACCACAAAGACACGGAAGCACAGAGAACACAAAGAAAAATATAACTCTGTGAACTCCGTGACTTTGAGCCTCTGTGGTTAAGATTTTTTTAAAATAAATCTTGTGTGAATCTGGTGAAATCTTGTGATTAAAAAATTTATGATTACAGTTAAACGCGCTTTAATTAGTGTTTCAGATAAGACTGGCGTTGTTGATTTTGCTCGACATTTAAATGGTTTTGGTGTGGAGATACTCTCTACAGGCGGCACAGCAAGATTACTAAAAGAGAACAATATTCCGGTAATTGATGTTTCCGATTACACCGGCTTTGCCGAGATGCTTGATGGAAGAGTAAAAACCTTGCATCCTAAAATCCACGCCGGCCT
>CAYMKG010000138.1:0-3403 GCA_964391145.1 uncultured Planctomycetales bacterium | reverse complement strand
TTTGAGGATGTCCCTGAAATATAGACTGTGGGGCTGTCGGCTAAGTTAATCCGCCTGGGTTGTTTTAATTTTCTGCCCGAGCTGTCAAATAGAATATTGACTACCGGGCGCAAAGGCAATCCAGGGTTCCCCTCCAGAACCTCGCCGATTTCTTTAGTATTTAACTCAACGAATATCCCTACAGGAAAAATTCCGATATTCTCAATAAGCACCTTGACTAATTTGTGCGCAAAGGTATTTTTATTTCCCAGGATTGTCTTGATTGTTTCAAGAGGAGAATATCTTTGTCGATAGGGACGCTGGTGGATCATTGCCTCATACACGTCGCATAAGCCGACAATCTGGGCATACTCATGGATGTTATCGTCCTTTAAACTCTTAAGATAACCCGAGCCGTCAAATCTCTCGTGCTCCTGACGCATTACCTCAAGTATGTTTATATCCACATCCTTAACAATATCGCTGATTATCTGAGGGCCGATAATCGTATGTTGCTTTACTTCGTTAAATTCCTGAAGATTTAGCCTCTTAGGCTGGTTAATAATATCCGCATATCTGGATAGCCCAACATCGTGAAGGAAAGCAGCAACACCAAGTCCTACCAAACGGGAGCGGTCGTAAGCCAATCCCTGACCAAGGTGCAGGGAAAATATGCAGACATTTACCGCATGGTAATAAAGGTAATCTTCGGGCTGCAGATATTCGGCAAGGGCAGACTTTAATAATTCTTCACTTGCGTTCCTGCTTATTAAATCAATCATTCTTTTGACTATCGAATAAACTCCACTTGTTATATCTGATTCTTTTGCTTGATTACTATAAATCTTGCGGGCAAGCGCCACCGCCTCGGAATATAATGCGCTGTCACTAATTCTTTCCTTTCTCTCTGTTGTCTCTTTCTTGGGCTCCTTTTCTTCCCTCCTTATAGCCGAAGAAAAATTAACTTCTTCAGCTGGCTGTTTTTGTGAGCCTCTTTTCTCTTCCAGCTTAAGCCTGGAGAATTCTATGCCGTAGTCCGAAGATTTCTTTTCTTCTTTTGATTTTTTAAATATATCTGATATTCTGAATTTTTCTCCCATTTTATGCTGAAGGGATATCTCCTTTTTTAGATGGAGGCGGCAGACCCTCTAAATCTTCGCTCGCTCGAATAATGATTTCTTTGTTAATATTATTTAACCCGCTGCCATATCCAGCCAGCAAGGCCAAATCACAAATATTGTTGATTTGTCGAGGTATTCCGCCGGAACGAAGGTAAATTTCCTTATGGGCTTCTTCTTCAAATATCTCCTGTTTTGCTCCGGCAACCTTTAAGCGCTGCTGGATATATTCTTTCGTTTCTTCTTCATTTAAAGCCCGCAGATGAAATCTCACTGCAATCCTCTGTCTTAGCTGAGGCAAATTGATTATCCTCTCTATCAACTCCGGCTGGCCAATGAGAATTATCGTCACGAGAAATACATTGTTCAATTGAAAATTCAAAAGCAGGCGCAGTTCCTCAAAGATGTCGTTATCGACAATTGCCTGGGCTTCATCAATTATAATGACGGTATGTTTGCCGGAGTCGTAATTTGACAACAGGATTTTATGAAGAGCATGAAATAAATCGACTTTATCCAAAGCGGGCTCCTTGCCTCCCTCCAGTTGATAGACAATCTCCCTGATAAATTCCAGGCTTGATAGGCGGGGATTGAAGATAGATACGGTTTTATATTTGTCCTCCTGTTGTAGCTCCTGGGTTAACACTCGGATTAATAGAGTCTTGCCGCTGCCATACTCTCCGCTTAAAAGCGCGGCTGATTTCCGCTCGCTGGCAACGTAGAGCATCCGCGAAAGCGCCTCCTGGTGCTGCTGGGAATAATAGATAAAACGGGGGTCTGGCGTATTCTCAAACGGCTTTTCTTTTAAACCCCAATGTGCTTCATACATTAATTTTTATTCCTTTTCTGAAGGTTCAATTGCTTTTTTGCTTACACTCACAAAAGAATAATCCCGCGTTCTTTTATCGTCAATACGATGACTTAAGATACCGTGCATCTTTTCTATATTCACATCAAGCTCGCCTCGCCAGAAAGCAATGCCTGATTTCTCTGAAGTCTGCATAGTCTCCCACACAACTTTTCCGTCATCCTGAATAGTTAGAGTATAATTTGTGGCAGAAAATCCACGCCGAACTAAATCCTTAGAAGAAACCTGGTTATTACTAAAGGTTATAATGTCGCTTTGTTTTCTGCCTTTGCCGCTTAAAGGACTTAACTCTATTTCCCATTCAGTATTGTTCAACAATTTACGCTTCTTCTCTATCAATGCCCTCCTCGCATCTGCTGTAGTGGGCACAGGTTCAACTCTCATCTTTGCCGCTTTCTTCTGTTCAGCCGGCTTCTTTGGCTCCTCCTGCTTTTTGCCCTCTGGCGGCCTTGCTTCTTCAACTTCAACCGGCTCCTCTGCCTCTTTCTTGCGCAACCACCAGAAGGCTTCTGAGCCTGAAGTATGACCGATTAAAAAACATATAACTAACGCTGCTAAAATTATTCTTTTCATTTTTCTCTTTCCTCCTTATGCATCCCTATCTCATTGGCTTTTTCCCTTCCCAGGTCTGCCAGGTCAAGATATATTTTTTAACCCAATCCACATCCTTGTCACCGGTCTTGGCTAATCTTAAATATTGACGAAAGTGTTCAATAGCCTTTGGCCGGTTAACCAGATACTCTGCGTAAATATATCCAAGATTATAATGAGCGTAGGGGTCATCTGGATTCAATTCAATTGCCTTCTCAAACTCAGCAATTGCCCGCGAGTATTGTTTATTCTCAGTATAAAAAACACCCAGGTTATAGTGCATCAGAGCTGTCTGTTTAATTAGAATCTTGTTCTCGCGCGCCAGCTCCGCGAACTTCTCGGGCATCCGGGCAATCTTTTTCTCCAAGGTGCGATTCTTTTTCAGTGCCTGCTCATATCTTTTCTTATAGTCAATTAATTGACGGCGGTAAATCTCAGCTTCAGCCGCTGAGTCAAGTTTGGCTTCCTCAAGCCGCTTAATCTTTGCCTCTAACCGCTTAAAATTTTTAAGTATCTCGGTATTCTTTCTTCTTAGTTCGGCAATCTTCTTCCTTGTCTCTGGTAATATTCTATACTCAATTTTTAATTTCTCAAGTGAATTCTTAAGACTGTCTCTCTCTTCAATTAAAGGAGCTTGCACCTGCTTTAATTCCTCAACTTTCTCCTGAAGCATCTGAACCTGCGAAATCCTTCCTTCAAGCTGACGAGTCAATTCTTCATTCTGAACCTGAAGTTCTTCAATATCCTTTTGCAATTTTAGATAGTTCTCTTTGTACTCCAGCAGCCTCTTCGTCTGTACAAGAATGTTATCGCGGTCAATTAGAAGCTGTTCGTATTCCTTTCTGAG
>CAYMKG010000137.1:0-3427 GCA_964391145.1 uncultured Planctomycetales bacterium | reverse complement strand
TAATCTGAAATATCGGCAGGAGCATTGCTACGACAATAAATCCCACCAGCAATCCCATTATTAGAATCATTATCGGCTCTAATAGTGAAGTCATTACCTTTATTGTATCATCGATATCTTTCTCGTATGTTCTGGCGATTTCTGCCAATGCCTCATCAAGCCTGCCTGACTCTTCTCCGACGATGATTAGATTGGTCATAAAGCCGGGAAACAATTTTGATTTTTTAAGACTCCTGCCAAAAGAGCCGCCTTGCTCCAATTCTTTGTAACCCCGCAGCAATTCTCTTTTTATCGCTTCATTTCTCAAAATCGGAACACTTACATTGATTGCTTTTAATATAGAAAGTCCACTTCTAATTAACAATTCCAAACTGCGGCTGAATCGGGCAAGTTCTGTCTTGAGAATAAATTCTCCGAATATAGGCAAATATAACTTAAATCGGCTCAAGGGCGACTTAAGACTTTCCGCCTTTGCTTGTTGTCTGAAAATAAACAGTATAGCTGCGACAATCAATGTTATCCAAAGCCAATCCTGTTGTAGCCTGGTACTTATTGTAATTAGAATTCTCGTAGGCAAAGGAAGGCCTTGGCCAAGGTTAACAAATATTCGCATCAGCCTGGGCATTACGTAGGTAAGCATAAACACGACCGTAGCAACACCCACAATTGCCATGAGTACAGGATAAGCTAAAGCAGTGCGAATCTTGGAAAAAATCTCCTCCTGTTGCTGGCGGTAATCAGCAATTCTTAAAAGCACTTCCTGTAATGTGCCGCTGTCCTCTCCTGTGCGAACCATAGCAATATAAAACTGAGAAAACACGCCTGGATAACTTGATAGAGCAGCAGAGAAAGGCTTGCCGTCTTTTAAATCATCGTGGATGCTGCTTAGCATACTCTTAAAATGAGGGTTATCTGACTGCTCTGCGATTATATTAAGCGCGCCTAAGATTGGAACGCCTGATTTTAGCAGGCTGGATAGCTGGCGGGTAAATATAGTAATATCCCGCAGCTTTATTCTTCCGATGAATCTTGGCGAAGGAAGGCGTTTAGCCGGAGGGGTATATTCCTGGAGGCGTACCGGCACATACCCCATCTGGTTAACCTTCTCGATAGCCTCTTCTTTGCTTTCGGCTTCGAGTGTTCCCTCTACCGTTGATTCCGGACCTTTCTTAGCACGATATTTATAGATTGGCATATTTTTAATTATAAATATCCGTTTTTTTGACGCAGATTCTCACAAATCCAACGCAGATTAAGGCAGATTTTATCGTTGAGAGTATCTGCGACCATCTGCATGTAATCTGCGAATATCTGTGTTTAATAAGAAATTTTTAAATTAGTGGTTCTATTCTTGAAGTTTGCTTGTTACATATTTGTCAAGTCTGGCTCTCTGGGCACTGGTAATATCCAAGAAGCAAGCAGCTGTGTCATAATTTTTATTAAGCTCTATTTCCTGTACCCTTACTACTCTGGCCAAACATTCTATAGACTCCTTCCCATCGGGCAATTCTATAATCAACTCCAGAATTGCGCCTACCGGTATTGCCTGGCCAGCTGTAAAAAGCAACCCCCCGGCACTGATATTTTTTGACGCGCTGAAATGCTCAGGAGTATATCCACGCTTTAACAATTCCTCGGCACTTCTAAAAACCTTGTAACGCAGATTAATCCTCGCATCCAGACGACTATAAATTCTTTTATCAACCGGCTTATTCGCTCCTGCTTCTAGCAGATGCTCTCCGATATCTTCCATTTCTTTCTCTGCAACAACCTCACTCTCTGAAGGAGTAACCTTCATTACCTCTTCCAGGGTGGTAATGCCGGCAATTATTTTCTGCCAACCATCCTGCCGGAGCGTGCGCATCCCCCGCGACGTTGCAGCTTTCTTTATCTGGTTAGCTGAGGCTCTTTTTAAAATCAGCTCCTTTATTGCCTCATCCACTAAAAGAATTTCATAAATCGCGGTGCGGCCGTAAAATCCTGTAAAATTACAATACTCACAACCCTTACCCCGATAAAACTTCACCCCATCAGTCGAACTCAAATTCAACTCCTGGGCAATCTGCTTTCTCAATGAGTCTGGAAGAGTTCTATCTTCCTCTTTGCATTTCGGACAGATAACCCTTACCAGACGCTGAGCTATAAATGCCTCTACGCTGGAAGCAACCAAATAAGGCTCAACACCGATATCCAGCAAGCGGGTAATACCGGAAGGCGCATCGTTGGTATGAAGAGTAGAAAAGACAAGGTGGCCGGTAAGAGCAACCCTTATTGCTATCTCAGCTGTCTCTAAATCTCTCACCTCTCCAACCATCATTACATCCGGGTCATGCCTTAACATACTGCGCAGGCCGCGGGCAAAATCAAGGCCAATATGAGGGTACACCTGGACCTGAGTTATGCCTTTCATCTCGTATTCAATAGGATCTTCTATCGTAATAATCTTCCTCTCCTTGGTATTAATCTTGCTTAAACAGGCATACAATGTTGTAGTCTTGCCGCTACCGGTTGGGCCAGTAACAAAAATTATTCCGTGAGGCTTCTGAATCATTTGCTCAAATAACTCCAGATCCTTTGGCTGTAAACCTAATTTTTCCAAGCTTAAAAGCATCTGGGTGGGCAATATTCGTATCACCACGCTTTCACCGTAAGGGGTAGGTAACGTAGAAATTCTTAAATCAATAGTCTGGTCCATTGTTTTTACAATCGCCCGGCCGTCCTGAGGAAGACGATGCTCGACGATGTTTAAATTGGACATAATCTTTATGCGCGAGATTATTGCATTTAAGAAGTGTTTAATCTGCGGCGGCACCTTAGCGTCATACAGTACCCCGTCTATGCGGTAACGCAAAACCACTTCTCCTCTATACGGCTCGATGTGAATATCCGTAGCTCGCTTTTTATACGCCTCTAGGATTATCTGATTAACTAATTTTATTACTGAAGCGTCCTCGGCTAATTTCTCAATATCTTCTATCCTTTCCACAGTTACCTCAATTCCTGTGCCCTGCTCTACCGGAGTCTGAGAAATAATCTTCTCCAGCGTATCTGCACCCAAGCCGTAATACTTGCTTAACATCTCCAGCACCTGGCTTTCTTTAGCGAGATTCATCTCAATCTCAAAACCCAGTTGCATTCTAATTTCATCCTGGATTTTAATATTTAAAGGATAAGCAGTGGCAATCGTCAAAGTTCTTCCTTCTATTTTTATGGGCATAAACTTATAGTAAGAGGCTATTTTAAGAGGAACGCGCTCAATAACCGATTTATCAATGGTAATTGACTTGGGGTCTATAAAGGGCAAATTTAACTCCTGGGAAAGGATATTTAGAATCTCCTGCTCCGGCACTATGTTTTGCTTGATTAAAATAGAGGCCAGTGGCAGAGAAGCCTCCTCAGCTTCTTTAACCAGAGGCTCTAAAGATTC
>CAYMKG010000136.1:2217-3428 GCA_964391145.1 uncultured Planctomycetales bacterium | reverse complement strand
AAATAGTAGATTAAAATTAAATAAACAAATCCCAGAAGATATGCCGATTTATTAACGTGCTGGGCAAAAAATTCTAAAGGCGCGATAGAGAAGGCTAACCAGGTTATATTATGGTGCGGGTTCAAAACTATAAGATTGTTTCCTCGGTATCCTTATCAAAAAAATGGACCTTGCTCATATCGAACACTACTTCAAGGTCCTGATTTACCTGAGGTCGGTCGTGAGCACCAACGCGGGCAATGAAGGTGTGGCGTCCGGTATTCAGGTGTAGGTATACCTCCGAACCCATTGGTTCAACCACTTCGCAATTTACGCGCACGATGTTTTCAGGAGGAGCTTCAGAAATAAAAAGCTTATCATAAATGTCTTCGGAGCGAATACCAAAGATTACCTCTTTGCCCAAATAAGGCATAATCTTTTTATACATATCTTCTACCAGCTTTACCTCAATCCTGCCTTCATTGAAATACAACCTGCCGTCTTTCTTGATAATTCTTCCGAGCATAAAATTCATAGGCGGAGAGCCGATGAATCCGGCGACAAATTTGTTCTTTGGATGGTCGTAAACCGTGATGGGGTCGTCAAACTGCTGCAGAATTCCATCTTTAAGAACGGCGATTCGGTCGCCCATTGTCATTGCTTCGGTCTGGTCGTGGGTAACGTAAATCATCGTCGTCTGCAGCCGGATATGCAGCTTGTGAATCTCGGTGCGCATCTGGACCCTAAGCTTGGCATCCAGGTTGCTTAAAGGCTCATCAAACAGGAACGCTAGCGGCTTCCTTACGATAGCCCTGCCTACAGCTGTCCGTTGCCTCTCGCCGCCGGATATCTCGCGCGGCCGGCGATTAAGCAGGTGCTTAATGTTGAGTATCTCTGCCGCCTCACTGACACGGCGGTCTATCTCGGATTTTGGGTACCGCCTAAGTTTCAATCCAAAGGCCATGTTCTCATAAATGGTCATATGCGGATATAAGGCGTAGTTTTGAAATACCATCGCTATATCGCGGTCTTTTGCCGGAACGTCATTTATCCTTTTATCCGCAAGAAATATATCTCCTTTGGTTGCATTCTCCAAACCAGCGATCATTCTTAAAGTTGTAGATTTGCCGCAACCGGAAGGCCCAACCAGAACAACAAATTCTCTATTCTCGATGCCTAAGTTTATATTATCGACTGCCTTGATCTCGCCGTTAAATATTTTGGTAACGTTC
>CAYMKG010000136.1:0-2117 GCA_964391145.1 uncultured Planctomycetales bacterium | reverse complement strand
TTTACTGCAAAGTATATTTAAGTGGATTTAATTGTTTATTATAATTGGTTTCTTAATTCTGTCAACTAAGATAATCTAACAATTGACTTAACGTCGACTTAAGGTTCTTACGGTGAATAATCATATCGATGAGGCCGTGTTCCAGAAGAAATTCCGAACGCTGAAACCCTTCGGGCAATTTCTGCCTGATTGTCTGCTCAATAACCCGCGGGCCGGTAAAGCCGATTAGAGCATTAGGCTCTGCTATAATAACATCTCCTAAGCCGGCAAAGGAAGCCATCACCCCGGCCATTGTGGGATTCGTTAAAACTGAGATATAAGGCAGATTTGCTTTGTGGTGATATTGAAGTGCAGCCGAGGTTTTTGCCATCTGCATTAAGCTGAACATACCCTCTTGCATCCGCGCCCCGCCCCCTGAACCTGAGATAATAATCAAAGGCAATTTTTGCTGCGTAGCTCTTTCAATTGCACGAGTAATCTTTTCGCCAACCACCGAGCCCATAGAGCCCATAATAAAGCGGGAGTCGGTAACCCCCAGAACTATCCGTTTATTATCCAGGCGGCCCTCTCCAGTTACCGCGGCTTCTCTTAAGCCTGTGGCTTCCTGATCCTTTTGAAGCTTCTCTAAATAACTTTTGGGTCCTTTAAATTCTAAGGGATCGGCCGCAGAAATCTCTTTATCGTATTCCTGAAATGTGTCGGGCTCTATTAAAAAGCTTATCCGTTCCCAGGCACCCAAGATGAAATGATGGTTACACTTTGGACAAACTTTAAAATTCTCTTCAAGGGTCTTATTGTAAATCGGTTGACCGCACCCCTCGCATTTCGTCCACAGCCCTTCGGGTATCTCCTTCTTACTTACCCGCACAATCGTATATTTAGGTTTTCCAAAAAGGGCCATTATCTTTCCCTAATAATCAGGCAGTTTCTGCGAATTTGTAGATAACCAGGCCAGAAGGGACCTTGGGATAAAAATAAGTAGTCTTGGCCGGTAATTTTTTACCTGACCTTGCTAAATATATAACATCGCTAATTTTTACCGGTTTAAGAAAAAAAACTAAGGACGAATTGTCCATATCCGCCTGGCGGATTAAATCCTGGGCATTTGCGCTAAAAACTACCCTGCGCTTATCTTCCGGGTCCACCCCCAATATTTCCTTTAACACTAAATGGTTCAAAAGGCAAATATCCAGGCGGCGGTACCCCTTATCTATTTTAGTTAAATATCGATGCTTTTTCAAAGTAAAAATGTAAAAAATTTTATTGCCGTACATTCCGATAACTCTTTGCTTTGTGGGCGCAGAGCGCAATAGGTCAAAAATTTTCTCTCGGCTGCTTCTGCGCACATAGAAAAACTTTTTTAACTTATCCATAGGGATACAGGTGATGCCCTTAACCAGGCGGTGGACAGGCCTGATCATTAAGCCCGAAGATTGTAAAGGACAAAAATAAGCCAAAATACTATTAAAATCCTTGCTTTTAAGGCAGGCTCTTCCAAATTTTCTGCGCATCATATCACGATAACTTAAGGAGACTTCGTAGCGGTGGTGCCCGTCGGCGATAAAAAGAATTTTATTTGCCATCATTCTCTCTATTTTTTTCAAAACGTCAGGCGAATTTAATTTCCAAAGAACGTTGGTATATTTTTGTTGGTCTTTAAAGCGGATGAATGGCTTATTCGGCTGGACGCATTTTTTGAAAATGCTTTGAGTAAGCCAATGGGGGTCGGAGAACAAAACAAATATGGGCTCCAGGTTTGCGCCCACTTTAACCAAAAGTTTAAACCGGTCCTCTTTTGGTTCGACCCGCGTATGCTCGTGACCGTAGATAGAAGAATTGCTGTTTAGATTCAAACGGCCTATAAACCCCAATCGGCTATATTCTTTTTTGTTTACTCGATACACCTGCTGGCAAAAATAAATTGCAGGTTCATCATCTTGAAGAAGAATCCCCTTTTTTAACCATTTATGAAAGAGACGCGACGCCTCTTGATATCGACTCCTTCCCTGCGCAGCCTCTGGCAAAGTCAGATGAACCATATTGTAGGCGGACAGCCGCCGGTAAGCCTTCGCCTGAAGAGGGCTGATAATATCGTAAGGCGGGCAGATAACCTTATC
>CAYMKG010000135.1:0-3428 GCA_964391145.1 uncultured Planctomycetales bacterium | reverse complement strand
GACGCACCTCCGCCCGTTGAGATATGCGTCATCTTATCCTCAAGCCCGAATTTAGCGATTGCTGCTGCGGTATCGCCTCCTCCGATAATTGTGATTGCGTCAGATTCCGCTAAGAAACGAGCAACCTCTTTCGTGCCTGTGGCAAAAGCGTCTTTTTCAAAAATACCCAGTGGCCCATTCCAGACTACAGTCTTTGCCTTTCTTATCTTGCCCTCGAATAAGGTAACGGTCTTTGGGCCGATATCTACGGCTATCTTGCCTTCGGGTATTTCTTCTCCGACAACAACTCCTTCATTATCGGTGTCGATGTTATCAACCACGAGATTATCCACAGGCAAGACTATTTCTTTGCCTGAAATTTTGGCTTTCTGCAAAATTTCCATTGCCAAATTAAGTTTATCCTTTTCCAGCTTGGAATTTCCGATTTTTTTACCCGAGGCGGAAAGAAAGGTATAAGCCATTCCTCCTCCGATTAATAAGCATTCGCATTTCGGCAGCAAATTTTCAATAACGCCGATCTTATCCGAAACCTTTGCTCCTCCAAGAATAATCATAAAGGGATGCTCCGGATTCTTTAAGGCGTCCCCGAGATATTTAATCTCTTTCTCCAGAAGAAGCCCGGCAACTGATTTTAAATAGTGTGTCACTCCCTCCGTGGAGGCGTGGGCTCTATGCGCGGTTCCGAATGCATCATTTACAAACACATCTGCGAGACTTGCAAGTTTCCTAGCAAACTCGGGGTCATTCTTTTCCTCACCCGGATAAAATCTCAAGTTCTCAAGAAGAATTAGCTTTTCATCTACTGTTTGAATAATCTGCCTAACCTCATCTCCGATGCACTCATCCAGCTTTTTAACCGGCTCATTTAACAGCATCTCTAATCTTTTGGCTACGGAATTAAGACGATATTTCTCCTCAGCCTTGCCTTTTGGACGTCCGAGATGACTCATAAGAATTATCTTCCTGGCGCCGCGCTCCAAAATGTATTTTATTGTCGGAATGCTGGCGCGGATTCGCGAGTCGTCTGTAATATTCAACTGCTCATCTTGGGGAACATTGAAATCCGCCCGCACCAGGACGCACTTGTCTTTTAAATCCACGTCTCTGACGGTCAATTTAGACATAACAGCCTCCTTCTCGCTTGACTATTCTATTATACTCAATTTACTCTTCTTGACAACCCTTTTATTTAAAAATACGCGATACTATTAAAAATACCAGACTGCTTAGTTTAAATGCCAGTATAATTATACAGGTATTAACCAAACCTAACAACGGCAGAAACAACACACCGGATAAAATTCCTGCCAACCATGCCCCTAAAAGGTCTGCGCTGTAAATTATTCCGACGGTGGCTGCGAAATTAGGCTGCGTCCTTAAATATATCTTATTGGCTAAAGGAAACTGTGCTCCTACCCAAAACCCGGTAACGAAACAGAGAATAAAAAAGACGTAATGTTGCGGGTAAGACAGAATCAGAGATAAGGTAATAACCGCGGATAAGATTATAGCGACCTCCAATCCCATAAATAACTCCAACTCTCTCCTGATCCGGTCTAAATAATGACTGAGAGCAATGCTGCTTAATGCAGCGCCGGCCATAAAAACCGCAATCAGCATCCCAATCTCAAAATACAGATATCCGTAAACTACCTGAAATGCAAAAATAATAACCAGGTTTGTCAGCATACCGAAAAAACCGGTAGTGGCTATAGTGTAAGGGACAGCCAATCGGCCAAACTTAGGCTTTCTAAAATTCGCGATTAAAAGTATCAGAGTCAACCCAAGAATAACACTTATAACTGAACCGAGATTAACCCTTTGCAAGACAGAAAATACCCCTCTCATCCAGGGCTCAAACTGTGCACTCCAAAGGCAAAGCGCCTTAAACAATGCGTAGCCGGAAAAATCCCTGTTGATTTTTTCTGTTGCGCCTCCAAGCGCGCCCTTAAACCAACTCTGCCAGCGCGGGTGAAGCCGATAATTAACGTAGCCGGGCAGGAGTACCTTTGTGTCTATATTTCTTGCCGCAAGCCTCTGGTTAATTAAATTACCGTCAACTTCAGTAATGCCTTCGAAATTGGAAGCCAGGAATAGATTAAAATCTCCCGGAACCACCCGCACGTGCGGAAAAACCTCTTTCAGGGTATTCAGGATGCAGGCGTTGAGGTCTCTTAAATCTTCGGATAAATAAGTCAGCGAACCCGATAATCTAAATGCGAGAATACCGGCCGGATTTAACCTGGAATTCAGGAGCTCGAAAAACTCCCTGGTAAATAACCGATTTGCCTGCAAATCCGACGGGTCAGAGAGACCGAGAAAAATAACGTCGTAGCTGGAATCTGTTTCTTTGACAAAGAACCTTCCGTCTGAATTTATTGTCCGCACCCTCTCCTCCTGCAATTCTCTCCGGGTCAATTCCGTGGGATATTTTTTCAACATCTTTAAAATCAAAGGGTCCAGTTCTACATAATCTATCTTTTCAACGGAAGGCATCCTGAGAATCTCGTCAATCACTCCCCCGGCGCCTGCGCTAATAACTAAAATGTCTCTCGGCTCGGTATGAAACAACAACGGTATATTTGCAAATTCCTCAACGAAAATTAAATCGGGGTAAGGGACTGTAATTGCCGGCTGGCCGTTTGAGAAAAAAGTGTACTGCCCCTGCCGTCTGGCAACGGTAATATTTCCGTAAACAGAATTAGCGTAATCCAGGACTTCAACATTCCGCCATTGTTTATTAATAGATAATTTATGAATGCGTTCCCACCCGCCACTGAAAAATAAAAATGCCAGAGCTGCCAGCAATATTATGGTCAGTCCTTTCAATGTCCGATGAGCAACCTTATCCTTACATAACAGGATAATACAGATAACCGCATTTAAAAGCGAGACCGAGCCGGCAATTTGAAAGGAACCGAACCTCGATATTAAAATATAAGTTAAAATCATTCCGGCGAGAATCGTTCCCAGGGTCTCCCAAAAATAGACCCTGCCAGCGGATGCGCCTTTAGATTGACAAAACATAGAGTGAATCTTAGCGCAGGAGCTAAATAAACCACCGTGGGTAAAACTGACCGGCACAGCAAGGATCAATGAAACCCAGAATATACTCACAATTCCCACGCCCATACCTATCGGAATGCCGAGGAATAACTTAAAAGTCCGCGCTGCATAAATGCACAAAGGAAAGCCGATTAAAAAGACGATGTTTAAAATCACAAAAACCGCTATCTTGTTCCTGATTCTGTCAATTGCCCGTCCCAAGATTAAGGCTCCGATTGCCTCAAGAATTAGCCAGTTGGCAAGAATTATGCCAACGGTTAGCTCGTTTCCGTAAAAGCTGACCAGTAATTCCCGCAGCAGTAAAACCTGGGCAATTAACCCGCTTGCGCCTACAACTAAAATAGCAAAAACAATCATAACCT
>CAYMKG010000134.1:0-3435 GCA_964391145.1 uncultured Planctomycetales bacterium | reverse complement strand
TAAAGCACCTTTACCACTTCGGGAATCTGCCTTATAATCCTATTCCTTATTCTCTCTAGAATAGGCCAGGGAATTTTGGTAACCGAGGCGGTCATCGCATCTTTGCTTTTCACAGACCTGATAACAACTATATTACCAAAAGACCTCTTGCCCTTTCTTATCCCTGTGGCTTTATCGTTTAATAAAACAGCGAATGCCTGAAAGGGCTTTAAGCCCTTAGTTTCTTCTTCGACAATTTCAACAGCTTTTCTTAGAATCTTGACCTTCTGGGGGGTTACTTCTCCGACTATCCGAGTAGCCAGCCCGGGTCCGGGAAAAGGCATCTGCTGGTAAACCTTGGGTGAAAACCCCAGCTGCTTTGCGACCTCTCTTACCTGGAATTTAAAGATTTCCCTCAAGGGCTCAACGACCTTGAATCCGAATTGCTTCTTTGGGTCAATCCCGATTTGCTTTAAGATATTATGCTGCGTCTTGATTTTGCCTTTAGTCTCAATAATATCGGCAGCGATTGTTCCTTGGATTAAGCACTCTACCCTATTTTGCTTAACTGCCTTGCCTAAAGTTTTATAAAAGAGATGGCGAAATGCCTTTCGTTTCTCTTCGGGATCTTGTTTGCCTTTAAGGGCCTTGAAGAAATCGTTCTTTGCGTTTATGACCTTTACGTTTATCCCAAACGGCCTAAGTTCTGTCTTTACTCTTTTTTCATCACTTAATCGCATTAAGCCGTCGTCTATAAAAATTATTATGGCTTTCTTTCCCAATGCCTTATGAGCCAATAAGGCGCAAACCATACTGTCAACCCCGCCCGATGTAGCCACCAAAGCTCCTCTATCTCCTGCTTCCCTGTTTATCTCTTTTAACTTCTTACTTATAAATCCCTTTGCATTGAAGCCCATCTAATTCCTCCTTTTTTAAAAACAGATATTTAGCATTATAGCAAACCATAATTCCCTATCAACGAAACCTATGCCTTGGGAACCTTGTTCCAATCATCTAAGAAACGCCTTATTCCGATATCAGTTAAGGGATGCTTAAACAGACTTTCCAGGACCGTAAACGGGCAAGTAGCTATATGCGCGCCAAGCTCTGCTGTCCTTAAAACGTGAACAGGGTGACGTATGCTGGCAACAATTACCTCTGTGTTTATGCTGTAGTTTCTAAAAATTGTAAGTATATCCTCAACCACCTTCATTCCGTCTTGACTTATGTCATCGAGCCTCCCTACAAACGGGCTAACATAAGTAGCTCCTGCCTTAGCAGCCAATAACGCCTGGGTGGGAGAAAAAACCAAGGTAACGTTGGTTTTAACATCCTCTTTGGATAAAACATTTATTGCCGCAACCGCCTCTTTTGTTATGGGAATCTTGACCACGACATTTTTGTGGATTTTTGATAATTTCCTGGCTTCCTTTATGATTCCATCCGTATCCTGACTTATTGCCTCCAGGCTTATCGGTCCGTCAACAATCTTAATGATTTCTTTTGTTACTTCATCAAAGCTCTTCCCGGTCTTAGCCACAAGCGTGGGATTGGTGGTTACACCGTCCAATACTCCCCAGCTGGCTGCTTCTTTAATCTCCTCGATTTTAGCCGTATCGATAAAGATTTTCATTTGCCTACCTCCCTTCCTTGCCCTTACTTCCTGCGCAACCAGACCATTAAAAGCGTAATTGCTGCCGGAGTTATTCCGGAAATCCTGCTTGCCTGGCCGAGTGTCAAGGGCCGAAGCTCATTTAGCTTCTCCTTAATTTCATTAGAAAGCCCTGGGATTGCCCTGTAATCCAAATTAGAAGGTATTTTTATCTTCTCCAGATTCCTGAAACTGCGCACCTGAGAGATTTGCCTCTGGATAAACCCGGAATACTTAACCTCCGTCTCAATAACCCCAAGTACATCAGAAGGAATATCAAAAGGCAGCTGCTCCTTTAAATTCTCGATTCTTATCTCGGGACGCTTAAGCAATTGATAAAAGGTAATCTTCTTGCCGTTGACGGATACTTTGTTTTCTTTAAAATACCTCATGCTGGATTGAATAAACTCCTGTTTTCTTAGTATTCTCTCATATTCTCCTTCATTTACTAAGCCGGCTTCAAAACCGAACTTACCCAGGCGTAAGTCCGCATTGTCCTCGCGGATAATCAAGCGATATTCTACTCTTGAGGTAAACATACGGTAGGGCTCATTTGTTCCTTTAGTCACCAGGTCATCAATGAGAACTCCGATATAGCTTGTGCTTCTATCCAGGATTAAAGGAGATTTCTCTTTTACTTTCAATGCCGCGTTTATCCCGGCAACTATCCCCTGCCCTGCTGCTTCCTCATAACCGGTTGTTCCATTGATTTGCCCGGCTAAAAACAGGTTTTTTATCCTTTTTGTCTCAAGCGTTGAAAAAAGCTGAGTGGGCAGAACAAAGTCATACTCAATTCCGTAACCGGGCTTGGTTATCCGGGCGTTTTCCAAGCCGGGAATTGTAGCTAAAAATTCCTGCTGAATTGCCTTCGGCAGAAAGGTAAAAAGTCCGTTGGCATAATACTCATCCGTATCCAGGCCTTCCGGCTCAATAAACAGCTGATGCCTCTCTTTCTCGGGAAAGCGCATCACCTTTTCTTCAATTGACGGGCAATAGCGCGGATTTACGCCCTGGCTGATTATATGGAATAATTCCTTATCCCTTAAAGCAGAACGGATAATTTCGTGTGTCTTCTGATTGGTATAAGTTAAATAGCAAGGTTTCTGGGATAGAGATATTTTTGAAGCACAGAAGGAAAAAGGCTTAAATTGTGAATCGCCGGGCTGTATTTTCATTCTGGAAAAATCAATGGTTTTACCGTCCAGGCGCGGGGGTGTGCAGGTCTTAAGCCGACCCAGTTGCAAGCCGGCATCTTTAAGACTTTCCGATAACCTGATGCTTGCCGGCTCATTCCTTCTTCCTGCCTGATATTCTTCTAATCCGATGTGAATTACTCCGCCCAGAAAAGTTCCTGTAGCGATTATCAGGCATTTCGAATAAACAGTCCGCCGGGGAGTCTGAACACCCAGAACTTGACTATTCTCTACGATTAGACCTATTGCCTCTTCTTCTATTACGGAAAGATTTTCCTGATTGCTTATTTTCTTCTGCATATACTTTTGATACATTCGTCGGTCAATTTGGGCACGGCTTGACTGCACCGCCGCACCTTTTGAGGCATTAAGCAGGCGGAATTGAATTGCGCAGGCATCGGCAGCCTTTGCCATTTCGCCGCCCAGGGCATCAACCTCTTTTACCAGCTGACCTTTGCCTACCCCGCCGATTGCCGGATTGCAAGACATAAGGCCGATTGTATCTCTGTTTAACGTCACTAAAGCCGCAGCACAGCCCATCCGGCTTGCGGCTAAAGCAGCCTCAATGCCAGCATGTCCTGCACCGATAACTATAACGTCAAATTTATCCAT